>JBFGRH010000225.1:0-3764 GCA_041563795.1 Nitrospiraceae bacterium
CCCGGCCCACCCTGAAACTGCCCCGATCTGACCCAAATACCAGGTACGGCTGTCCAATGGCGTGGACAGTCGAACTGGTTGAAACCATTCAGTTTCCAGTCAGGGTCAGGAGAACGCTGTGTAAGAGATTAGAAAAAGATCCTTTGACGCACGCCAGGCCTTTCCCTCCACTCACCTCAACAACGCGTTGATATTACATGAAGATTTGATGCCCGCGAGGCATGCGTGGGCAGGCGGCACGGCACTTGCGCTATGACGGGGTCGCTGGTGAAGGGCGGGTGATTTTGGACCGGCCTCCGAATTACCCACCTGTCGACCCGATGGGCCCCTTCACCAGCTCTAACTATCGTCGGGCGACGGGCGTTAGGCAAGAGGTCGGAGGAGAGAAACTTCATTCTGAGCGTACGTGCAGAGATTGGATTTCACACATTGGGCACAAGGGTGACACATAGGACCCGCGTCGAGGATTGGCTCTATCGCCTATCGCCTAAGGCCCATTGCCTTTTCTTATGAAAGGAGGCCGTGTCATGCACTCTTTCGTATTCACACACCGGCACGCGGCGATTCGCCTCGCGCTCGGGCTGCAGGCGGCGCTGCTGAGCATCAGCTTGGCGGCCATTCCTGCGATGGCGGAGGGCGGGGCGACCGCGCACGAGCATCAGGCCCAGGCCACGCCGGTCGCTCAATCGGGGACTTCCTGGCAGGATGCGCTCATTGGCCAGACGAAGGTGGAGGAGGCCATCGAGGGACGAGCGGGTCGCTCGGAACAGGTCGAGCTCCAGCACCATCGGCTGATGGATCGCATGCAGAACCAAATGCAACAGGACGCGGCGGCCCAGTGGACATCAGGCGGCTACAACAGCATGTCCATGATGCACCAGTACATGGGGCAGGACGGGTCGAGCTTTCTCCTCGCCTCAGATTTCAGCGTGGAGCCGGTGGCCGGCACCGGCGGGCGGTGCCCCGCGGGTGTCCCGGTTAAGCAATATGACGTCTCCATGATCGCCGTGGAGATTACGCTGAACCAGTGGCTGGACTTCTACCCGGGCTATATGTACGCCCTCACCGAGCACATCGACAAGGTGCGCGCGGAGGAGAAGAAAAACGCGGAGGCGCGGGAGAGTGACGAGCATGAGTGGAATCCAGGCGCCGTCACCAACGGGCTTCAGGGCGACGCCATCCAGCCGCTCGTCCTTCGGGCCAATCAGGGCGAGTGCCTCAAGATCACTCTGCGCAACCAGATGGAATACGAGTCCGGCAGCCTTCACATCAACGGCGCGCCCATGATCATCAGCGCGACGGGAAAACCGGCCCTCACCACGAATCCCGACTCGATCATCGAGCCCGGAAAGTCGGTGGAGATGGAATGGTACATCCACCCCTGGACGCAGGAAGGCGTCCGCCAGTTCCACTCCTGGAGCAATGAGCGCGAGCTGACCGTGATGGGCCTGTTCGGCGCCTTCGTGGTCGAGCCGAAAGGATCGCGCTATCTCGACCCGCTCGGCAAGGGGGAAGCGACCGAAGCCAGGAGCGGCTGGCAGGTGATGATCGACAACGGGTCCGGACCTGACTTCCGGGAACACGTGCTCTTCTATCACGAGATCGGCGACGAGGCGTTCCGGCCGCTGAACAAGAAGGGTGACTTCTTGCCGCAGCGCGATCCGTTGACGGACGCGTATCGTCCGGGCGGCCGTGCCATCAACTACCGGAGCGAGCCGTTCGGCATCAACAACATGCATGTGCAGCACGAGTACTTCGGCTTCGAGGATGAGTCCTCGGCCTACAGCGCGTATACCTTCGGTGACATTCCGACCACCTTGCCGCGCGCGTATCTCGGCGACCCGGTCAAGTGGCGCCTGGTGCACGGCGGCTCGGAGGTCTTCCACAGCCACCACCCGCACGGCGGGTCAATCCGGTGGCCGCGCAGCCCGAGGGCTCTGGACCGCGAGCTCTGGCACTTGGCCTCCGACGGGCCGGTGAAGTATCCCAACGTGCGAACCAAGACCGATCGCGTGGACGTCGAAGTGATCGGGCCCTCCGAGGCGCTCGACCTCGAGAACGAGTGCGGATCGGGTCTCTGCCAGCGGTTGGCGGGAGACTTCCTGTTCCATTGCCACGTTGCGCACCACTATGTGGCGGGCATGTGGGGCTACGGTCGGACCTACAACACGCTGCAAGTCGGGCAGTATCACACCGACACGTTGCCGGACCTGCGCGAGCTGCCTGACCGCCTGGGTCGTGTGAAGACCGGCGTGAGCTCCGACAAGCTGGTCGGCACGACGGTGGAGTGGTTCGGCAAGAAGTTCAGGATCGTGGCCAAGGGGAAGACGAATTGGAAGTCCGATCCGGCCGTGGTTACGGTCAAGGACTGGGTGGAGATCCAGTTGCCTACGATGGGGCAGCCGGGTCACACCGCCGACGAGAAGAAGCAGATCCTCGCCTACGACGCCACGGTGTGGGACTGGGCCTGGAACGGCAACCGGGCGATGGGCGAGCGGGAGAGCACGACGCCCAATCCCAAGTATAAGTCGCCCATGCCGGGCAAACGGCCGGCGATCCTGTTCAATCCCAAGACCGGGAAGCTGGCGTGGCCCTTGTTGAAGCCGCACTTCGGCAAGCGGATTCCCTTTCCACCGAATCACAATGGGGCGCCCTGGCTGGAGATGATCCACCAGGACGAGAACGGGCAGCGGACTGCCGAACCGGCCAAGCCCGGCGAGCAGGGCCGCTGGAGCCTCTGTCCGCAAAATGCGAACAACGACAAGTTTTACAATCTCCACTTCATCCGGTTGCCGATCACCCTCAGCCCTGCGCAGGGCAAGGAGCCGGCGATCACGGACAAGGACGGGTTGATCTACGTCATCCACGAGGAAGAGGCGGAGGTCCGGGCCAACAACGACAGGCGTCTTCCGCTCGTTATCCGGGCGAACGTGTACGATTGCGTGGACGTGATGCTGACCAGCGAGTGGGAAGACGACGACTACACGAACTTCCAGCAGTCGAAGATCAACATCCATCCCCACTTCTTCCAGTTCGACAATCAGGCCTCCGACGGCGTCATGAGCGGATTCTCCTATGAGCAATCCGTGCGGCCGTTCACGCAGTTCAGCAAGAAGGGCAAGGCCGGGTTGCCGGTGCCGATGAACGCCAAGCTGAGCAAGGCGGTGAAGAAGGGTGCCAAGAGCATTCAGGTGACGAACGCCAAGCAGTACCACCTGAACACGGAGTTGCTCATTGGCGCGGATTGTGTGGGATGCTGGGAGGTTCGCCGGATCACCGAGATCAAGGGGAACACCATCTCTTTGCACAAGGCCTTGTCCCACAACCACCCGAAAAACGACATCGTGACGGTCGAATACGTCCGGTATCGGTGGTGGGTGGATACGGACCTGGGCACGGTGTTCTGGCATGACCATGCCTTTGGAGCCACGACCTGGCCGCACGGTGGCTTCGGCAGCACGATCGTGGAGCCGTACGGCTCCACATATCATGACCCGGTAACCGGCAAGCCGATCCGCTCCGGTCCGATCGCGGACATCCACACGATCGAGCCGGTGGGGCACAGCGTCGCGGGCAGCTTCCGCGAGCTCATGGTCTCGATCCATGATACGGTGCCGCACACGGTCAACGTGGTCACCGCCGGGAATCCCCCGGGGCAGCCGGTCGAGGTGGCCTTGGAAGCCGGGAAGACCGTGTCCTTCCAGATGCCGGAAAAGATCCACCATGCCCCGAATCAATATCTCAATGGTGGCACGCACACCACG
>JBFGRH010000226.1:0-3743 GCA_041563795.1 Nitrospiraceae bacterium
CCACCATCACGCCATAATTTTTTCCCACCTCCGCCAGCGCCATGAACGAGAGGTTCGAGCAGGCCTGCAGGAGGCCGAACGCCATCAAGGAGCGATAGAGCCCGAGACGGTTCAGCAGCGCCCCGCCGATCAGGGCGCCCACGATCGTCGCGCCCAGCCCCCTCCCCTTGTTCCCCAAGCCGACGTCCGTCGGCGTAAACTGCACGCCCCGGATTAAAAACGCCGTCGTCAGGGAGGCCGCAAAGGCGTCGCCGAACTTGTAGAGCACGATCAGCAGGAGCAGCCCCACCGCCAATTTCTTGGAAAAGAATTGTTGGATCGGACCCAGCACGGCGTCGGACAGGCTCCGGGGAGGCCTTCCGGGATCGGACGGCTCCGGACTCGCCAGCGTTGCCGCCACGCCGACCAGGAGGCAGCCGGCCATGAGGATATAGGTCGCATGCCAGCCGATCTGTTCGGAGAGGATCAAGGCGCCGGCACCGGACACCAGCATCGCCAGCCGGTAGCCGGTCACCGACACGCCGGCGCCGATCCCGCGTTCCTCCGGCTTGAGCACATCGGTGCGGTAGGCGTCGAACACGATGTCGTGCGAGGCCGAGAGAAACGCCACGGTCAGCGCCACCACGGCGACGGCGACGGGCACCTGGCTCGGCTCCAGCGTGGCCAGCGTCAGGATGCCCGCCAGCAATCCGAGTTGGGTCGCCAGGATCCAGCCGCGCCGGCGCCCCAGCCACGGCAGGCCGAAGCGGTCCATGAGCGGCGCCCAGAGAAACTTCACGGCATAGGGAAGTCCGACGAGCGAAAAAAGGCCGATCGTCTGCAGATCGACGCCGTCCACCGTCAGCCACGCCTGCAGGGTCCCGGCCGTGAGCGCCAGGGGCAGCCCGGAGGCGAACCCCAGCGGCAGCATCATGCCGATGCGGCGGTTGACGAGCAGCGGCAGCGAGGAGGACGGCTTCACTCGAGCCGCAGCAGGAGAGTGGTCAAATTAGCAGGGCTGGCCGTTGAAGGTGCAGGACTTGTAGCGGGACGTGTCGAAATCGATGTTTTCCTGGTAGAGCTGTTCGTTGCCGTTGACCCCGTCCATGGTGGGATCGTTCCACATTTTGTGGTTCCACCAGTAGAACAGCGGGTTGGCCTCGGTATAGTAGATCGGGTTGCCGTAGGTGCTGCGCGTGTGATCCGTCACCGAGCGTCCGGTGATGTAATCCACCACGCCGTCGCCCTTTAACGAATAGAGCATGATGAACAACCGGGACTCATGGTCGTAGATTTCATCCAGGCGCAGGCTGATATCCGGCTCGACGGGAAGACTGTCTCTTGACGCGGCAGCGGGCAGGGCAAAACACGACAGCAGCAGGCAGGCACCGACGATCCAGATTCTTGCGCTCCTCATACCGTGCTCCTCAGCATAGAACCGGCCAGGCAGGCAACACGTGGCGTGCATCCTACCACAGTCCCGCCTTGCCGTCTATGTGCGCTCCTCCCTATAATGGTCATCGATGAAGACCGACCGCCCACGCGCCTCGCTCCATACGCTCGGCTGCCGCCTGAACCAGGCGGAAACGGCGCTGCTCGCCGACCGCCTGCGGCAGGACGGCTACCGGATCGTCGAGTACGGCCGTCCGACCGACCTGCTGGTCCTGAACACCTGCACGGTCACCGACGAGGCGGAGCGGGTCTGCCGTTACGAAATTCGCAGGACATTGCGACATTCCCCCGGGGCCTTCGTGGCCGTGACCGGCTGCTACGCCCAGACCGGGGTCGATGCGCTGCGCCGCACACCCGGCATCGACTTGATCGTCGGCAACCGTCACAAGATGGCGCTCCCCGCGCACCTGCCGCCCCCCTCGGCGCTGAAGAAGCAGCCCGCCCCTTCCCTGCTGCATGCGAAAACGCTCGACCGCGATGATTTCGTGCTGGGCGGCGTGGGCGACTATGATTCGACCAGGGCCAACCTCAAGATTCAGGACGGCTGCGACTTCATGTGTTCGTTCTGTCTGATTCCAGCCGCCCGCGGACGTGAACGGAGCCGCAAGATGGACGACGCGGTCCGCGAGGCGGAGGCGCTCGCGGCGCGCGGACACAGGGAAGTGGTCCTGACCGGCGTCAACATCGGCCGGTATGAACAGGACGGCCGCCCGTTGCTCGAGTTGATCCGCCGATTGGAGCAGATCGCGGGACTGGACCGGATCCGGATCTCGTCCATCGAGCCGACCACGGTTTCAGACGAGCTCCTGGACTACATGGCCACGTCACGCAAACTGTGCCGGCACCTGCATCTCCCCCTGCAGAGCGGGGACGACGAGGTTCTGCGCATGATGAACCGGCGCTATACGATGAAGGACTACGCGGCCTTCGCGGAGAAGGCGATGCGCCGGATCCCGGACCTGGCGCTGGGGACGGACCTGCTCGTCGGCTTTCCCGGTGAAACAGACGCCCGGTTCGCCAATACGCTCGCCGCCGCGACCGACCTCCCCTTTGCCTACCTGCATGTCTTCGCCTACTCGAAGCGGCCCGGCACCGCCGCCTCGCGACTGGCGCCCGCCGTGCCGGCCGCCACGGTGGCCTCGCGACGCAGGACCCTCGCGGGACTGTCCCGCGCCAAGCGCATGGCCTCTTATCAACGCTACGTCGGACGAACGGTCGACGTGCTCTTCGAAACCAGGGACGAGACCGGACGCTGGACGGGCCTGACCGGCAATTATGTGCGCGTCGGCGTGTCAGCCATCAGCGACCTGGCCAACCGGATCGTACCGGTCGTCGTCGAAGGAACGATGGACGGGCTGGCGGTGGGGCGACTTGCATGAGCACGAACCTCGTTAAAATCGATCGTGCGCACCGCGTGCATATCGAGACCTTCGGCTGCCAGATGAACGAGTACGACACCGAGCTCGTCCGCTCGCTGTTGAAGACCCGCGGCTTCACCTTCACCGAGGACCGGGAACGGGCCGACGTGATTCTCATGAACACCTGTGCGATCCGCGAGCATGCCCACACGAAGGTCTACGCCCACCTGGGGGATTTGCGGGCCATCAAGCGGCAGCGCCCGCTCGTGGTCGGGGTGCTGGGCTGCATGGCGCAGAATCTGAAGGAGGAGCTCACGGCGACTGAACCGCTCGTGGACGTGCTGGCCGGGCCCGATTCCTACCGGCGCCTGCCGGATCTGTTGCTGCAGGCGATCGAGGCCCAGGAACGGGGAACCAGACAGCGGAACCTGGCCGTCGACCTGTCCGAATACGAAACCTACGACGACATCCTTCCGGAACGGACCGACGGGGTGAACGCCTGGCTCGCCGTGATGCGCGGCTGCGACAACTTCTGCAGCTTCTGCGTCGTCCCCTACACGCGCGGGCGCGAGCGCTCACGCGACCCGCAGGGCATCCTCCGGGAAACGGAGCACCTCGTCTCGCAGGGACACAAGCAGGTCACCCTGCTCGGGCAGAACGTGAACTCCTACCGGCATAACGAGTGGGACTTCGCCCGGCTCATCACGGCGGTGGCCGACGTGCCCGGTATCGAACGGGTCCGGTTCACCTCCCCCCATCCCAAGGATTTCCCGCCGGCCCTGCTGGACGCCGTCGCCGGCCATCCGAAGATCTGCAAGCACATCCACCTGCCGCTGCAATCCGGCAACGACCGGATCCTGGACCTGATGGGGCGCTGCTACACCAGGAAGGACTACCTGGGCCTCGTAGAGCACATCCGGCGGCGCAATCCCGGGATTGAACTGACCACCGACG
>JBFGRH010000227.1:0-3732 GCA_041563795.1 Nitrospiraceae bacterium
AATTTCTCCTCTCATATACGTCGCGCACACAATAGCAAATCAGTCGGCATTGTCAAGCAAAGCCCATGAAATCGCGATGTTTGAACAAGACTGTCCCGCCATGGTAGGGTGAACACGGTGCCGGATGCTCACCTGTGGCAGGAAGGTTCCTCGGTGATGGGCGATCAACCACGATCACGACCGGATGGCGCGGCTGCTTCCGGCGGCCGTCCGTCTCGGATCGAAACGCAGATCCATCGGCGCAAGAAGGCCAAGGCGCTCTCACCCCTGACGGCCGAATGGGACGAGCAGCGCCCGGAGTCCCCTCCGAAGCTCCGCATGCCCTCGGACCGCATGCGCAAGTCATCCTAGTCATCGCCAAGCCGATCCGCGCTCGCACAGCCACCGCCCGTCCCGTCCCGCGAGACGTGCCCGTGTCATCAAGGCACGAAAGTGTTTTCCTCCAGAAAAACAATCACTTCGAATCAGCCGGCGCACACGTGGGGCTTTTGGGGGGCAACGATCTAGGCCATATGAACGCTTGATTTGGCTTGAATTTATCGACTACCATGACTCCCTTGGCCTTGAAGTTCATGTAGTTAGGAGGGGTTTGGGTGGCAGGTACGGAACAGCTCCTCGACTATTTAGGCCGGTATTTTCCGGTCCTTCTCTTTATCGGGATCGCCCTGGCGTTCGGCGTCGTGACGCTGGTCCTGAGTTATTTCGTACAGCCGAAGTACCCGGAATCCGAAAAACTCAGCGCCTATGAGTGCGGCAGCGAGCCGTTCTCCGACGCCCGCATGCCGTTCCCCGTCCGCTACTACATTTTTGCGATGCTGTTCGTCATTTTCGACATCGAAGTGATCTTTCTCTATCCCTGGGCCGTGACGTTCTTCAAAATCGGCCTCGTCGGCCTGATCGAAATGCTGATCTTCATCGCGCTGTTCGTCGTGGCCTATGTGTACGCCTGGAAAAAAGGAGCCCTTGAATGGGACTGATTCAACTGGGGGGGCATCAGAAGGACGGCGACCTTGACGTCATCACGACGACGGTCGAACGGGCCGTGAACTGGGCGCGCAAGGGCTCGCTCTGGCCGATGACCTTCGGACTGGCCTGCTGCGCGATCGAAATGATCGCCGCCGTCTCCTCCCGGTACGATATGGACCGGTACGGCGCCGGCGTATTTCGCGCGTCGCCGCGCCAGTCCGACCTGATGATCGTGGCCGGCACCGTCTGCCGCCGCATGGCGCCGGTGATCAGGAAAATCTACGACCAGATGCCGGAGCCGAAATACGTGATCGCGATGGGCTCCTGCGCGACCTCCGGCAACATCTATGACAGCTACAGCGTGGTGCAGGGCGTGGACCGGTTCGTGCCGGTGGACATTTACGTGCCGGGCTGCCCGCCGACTCCCGAGGCCCTCTTTGACGGCATCTTGAAGCTGCAGGAGCGCATCATGCAGAAGCGCGTGTTCACGACACAACCGGAACAGGTGAAAGCGTGACCCCTGTGGTGATTGGGCGACGCGGGATTCGGTGAAGGGTATGGGAGCGAGAGAGATGTCACTTCACGAAATCACCACCTCACCGGATCGGAGTTGTTGAGATGCATCCGCTGGCCGAACGCATCAGGAGGGAATATCCTGACGGGTTCGTCGACGCCGTGGAATGGCGGGGCGATCTGGCGGTGACGGTGAAGCGCGAGGCGGTGCATGGGGTCGCGGAGTTTCTTCGCAGGGACCCCGAAATCGACTGCGACTACATGGTCCACGTCAGTTCCGTGGATTGGCCCGATGATGAGGAGCGCTTCGAGGTGGTGTGGGAAGTGGCCTCGATTCGCAAGCGGCACCGGATTCGCCTGAAGACCCGCGTGCCGGAGGCGGATTGCCAGGTGGATTCCCTGACGGACCTCTGGCACGGCGCCAACTTCATGGAACGCGAAGTCTACGACATGATGGGCATCCGGTTCCGGAACCATCCGGACCTGCGGCGCATCTTGATGCCGGACGATTACACGGAAGGCTACCCCTTGCGGAAGGATTTCCCGCTCCAGGGCAAGGGCTGGCGGGACACGTTCGAATTTTTAAACGAAAAGGCCTAGCGTGCGCGAGACGGAAAAACCATACCGGTTCAAGGACCAGCGCGACACCATCTATAAGGTGGACCCGGAGCATCCGGAGACCGCGACGCTGCCCCTGCAGCGGACGGAGGAGCTGCTGCTCAACATGGGACCGCAGCATCCGAGCACGCACGGGGTCTTGAAAGTCATTCTCGAACTGGAGGGGGAGCGGCTCGTGAAGTCCACGCCGGTCATGGGCTACCTCCATCGCGGGGTGGAAAAGCTGGCCGAGGACGGCACCTACCACCAGTTCATCCCCCATACTGACCGCCTCGATTACGTCTGCGCGATGTACAACAACTTTGCCTATTGCCGCGCCGTCGAGAAGCTGATGAACATCACGGTGCCGGAGCGGGCCGAGTATCTCCGGACGATCGTGGCGGAGGTGCAGCGGATCATCGGCCATCAATTCTGGCTGGGCACGCAGGCGCTCGACATCGGTGCGATGACGGTGTTCTTCTACACGTTCCGGGACCGCGAGATTCTCCTGGACTGGTTCGACGAGCTCTGCGGGGCGCGGCTGACGACGAGCTGGTACCGCATCGGCGGCGTCGAGCGCGACTTCACGCCGTCGCTGCTCGAGAAGGTGCGGGCCTTTCTCGACTACTTCCCGCCGAAGATCGACGAATACCAGGTCTTCCTGGAGAAGAACCGCATCTGGCTGGGACGCACCAAGGGCGTGGCGGTGATTTCGGCGGAGGACGCGCTGAGCTTCGGGCTGAGCGGCCCCACGCTGCGCGGCTCGGGTGTGGATTACGACCTCCGGAAGTACGAGGCCTACGGGGCCTATCCCAAGTGCGACTTCAACGTGCCGGTGGGCAAGAACGGCGACACCTACGACCGGTACTGGATCCGCGTGATGGAGATGTACGAGAGCGTGAAGATCATCCGGCAGTGCCTCGAGCAGATGCAGGAGGGGCCGATCATGGCCAACGTGCCGAGCGTCACGCTGCCGCCGAAGGATCGCGTCTTCACGAACCTCGACTCCATGATCCAGCAGTTCAAGCTCTTCTCGCAGGGCTTCGACGCCCCTCCGGGGGAGATCTACTGCGGGACCGAGGCGCACAAGGGCGAACTCGGGTTTTACATCGTCAGCACCGGGGGCGGGAAGCCCTACCGGCTCAAGATCCGCTCGCCCTCCTTCATTCACATGGGGGCGTTTGATCACATGTCGCGCGGCTACATGATCGCCGATGCGGTCACGATTTTCGGCACGTACGATATCGTCATGGGAGAGTGCGACAGGTAAAGGGAACAGCGTATGGGACTCAAGCCAGCCACCAATCCGGATGTTGAAGCGGCGTCGATCGAATTGTCGATCGACGGCAAGACCGTCACGGCCAAGGACGGCGTGTCGCTCTACGACGTCATTTCGAGCACGGGCAAGATCATCCCGGCCATGTGCTACCACTATACCTTCGACCCCTTCGGCTCCTGCGGCATGTGCCTGGTGATGCAGGAAGGCAAGAAATCCCCGGTCCGTTCCTGCACGGCCAAGGCGGCGGCCGGCATGGTCATCCGCACGGAAGGTGACGATCTGTTCCAGGCCAGAAAAAAGGCGGTCGAGAAGCACCTCTCCGTGCATCCCCTGGATTGCCCGGTGTGCGACGCGGACGGCCACTGCGAATTGCAGGA
>JBFGRH010000228.1:0-3720 GCA_041563795.1 Nitrospiraceae bacterium
GAATTTTTTCAATCAGAAGTACGGCTGCGCGGCCGTGTTCCGGCAGATCCCCAGCAAGGTGCTCTCGGCGGAGCAGCTCGGCCTCCCGCCCATTCTCCTGAAAGCGGCCATGCTCAAGAAGGGCCTGGTGCTGGTGACCGGTCCGACCGGCAGCGGTAAATCCACGACACTGGCCGGGATCATCGATCATGCCAACAAGAACCGCAAGGATCACATTCTGACCGTGGAGGACCCGATCGAGTTCGTGCACGAGAGCCAGGGCTGCATCGTGAACCACCGGGAGGTGGGGTTGCATACGAAGTCGTTCGGGGCGGCGCTGCGCGGCGCCTTGCGCGAGGACCCGGACATCATCCTGGTCGGCGAGATGCGCGACCTGGAAACGATCCGTCTCGCGGTCGAGGCCGCGGCCACGGGCCACCTGGTGTTCGGCACGCTGCACACCACGAACGCGGCCAAGACGGTGGATCGCGTGATCGAAGTGTTCCCGGCGGAGGAGCAGGCGCAGATCCGCAATACGCTCTCCACCAGCCTCCGGATCGTCGTGGCCCAGAACCTGTTCAAGCGGGTGGACGTCAAGGGGCGCTGCGCGGCGCTGGAGATCCTCGTGTGCACGAACGCCATCGGTAACCTGATCCGCGATGCGAAAACCTTCCAGATCCCCTCGGCCATGCAGACCGGCAAGAAGGCCGGGATGCAGACGTTGGACGACGCGATCCTGGACCTGGTCAACAAGAAGTGGATCGCGCCGGAAGAGGCCTACGAGAAGGCGATCGACAAGACGCGGTTCATCCCGCTGCTGAAGACGCCGCCGGACGAATTATCTGTCTGACCGGAGTCCTGGGAAGAGTGTGATGAGCGAGGAGCCCTCCCATGCGGAACGCTGAAATCGATCACATGCTCGACAAGATGCTGTTCGCGTTCCAGAACGTGTCGGACCTCAACATCTCGTGCAACCGTCCGCTGCAGGTCGAATCCTCCGGCCAATTGACCAAGGTGCCGATCGAGCCCGACATCGACTCGCTGACCCCCTTCCAGACCGAGGTCTTCGCGCTCAACCTGATCGGCGGCGACCGGAGGCTCACGCGGAACCTGGTCCAGCAGGGGTCCTGCGACAGCTCCTATTCGCTGGGCGACAAGGCGCGGTTCCGGGTCAACATCTTCTCGCAGCGCGGCACCTACTCCATCATCCTGCGCAAGCTGTCCACGGTGATTCCGACGATGAAGGAGCTGGGCCTCCCCAAGGCGTTCTACGAGATGCCCAAGGAAAAGAACGGCATGATCCTCGTCACCGGCGGGACCGGCAGCGGCAAGTCCACGTCCCTGGCGGGGCTGCTGCGGGAGTTCAACGAGAGCCAGTCCATCCACGTCGTCACGCTGGAAGATCCGGTGGAGTTCGTCCATCCCAACATGAAGGCGACGTTCAACCAGCGCGAACTGGGGAGTGATTTCGACACGTTTGCCAACGGCCTGCGGGCCGCCCTGCGCCAGGCGCCCAAGGTGATCCTGGTCGGCGAGATGCGTGATCGCGAAACCGTCGAGCTGGGGCTGAAGGCGTCGGAGACGGGGCACCTGGTCCTGAGCACCCTGCACACCGTGGATGCCGGGCAGACGATCAATCGCATCGTCGGCATGTTCGACCAGTCCGAGGAAAAGCAAATCCGCCAGCGGCTGGCCTCGACCATCCGGTGGATTGTGTCGCAGCGGCTCCTGCCCAAGGTCGGCGGAGGGCGGCTCGCCATCCACGACATCCTGGGCAATAACATCCGGGCGAAGGAATCCATTCTCAACGGAGAATCCGACGGGAAAACCTTCTATGAGATCCAGGAGGCCAGTGAGCCGTTCGGCATGCAGACCTTCGATCAGGCGATCATCAAGGCCTTCAACGAAGGCCAGGTGACGGCCGAAACCGCGGAGATGTACGCGACGCGAAAGGCCATCGTGCAGCGGGGCATCGACCGGGTCAAGCAGACGCGCGGCGAACAGGATCAGGGGATCACGGGCCTCACGATCGACAAGGAATACGGGTCGGGCAAGTACCCAAAACTCGGCAAGTAAATTGGGCAGCCGTCACACGGCCACCGCGAGGGGTGTATGAACCAGGAATCGGGTCAGACCCAGGCAGGCGCAACGATCTCGGACGGCGATCCCCGGCTGGCGTTGGTCTGCCCGGCTTCGGGGCAGGATCCCGCGCCCGTCCAGGCGGCCTTGCAGGAATTGGGATACACCGTCCACATTCCTGCCAAGCCGGAGGAGGCGCTGGATCAGCTGGCGGAGAACCGCTATGAATTGGTGCTCATCCATGAGGCCTACGGCGGTTCGCCGGACCAGAACCAGGTGCTCAAGGCCATCCAGACCATGGCGATGCCGCAGCGGCGGCATCTGTGCGTCGGGTTGATCGGCGCGCAGCTCAAGACCTCCGACCACATGATGGCCTTCGCCAAAAGCGTGCATTTTGTCGTGGCCGAGGCGGACCTCGGCACGATCAAGACGGTCGCCCGCCGGGCCGTGGCCGATAACGACCACTTCTATAAGACGTTTCGGGAAAGTCTCCGCGAAGTCGGTAAAGAATAGATCGTCCCCGTCGGCCTGACGCCAATCCCCCCATTCGCCGCATCCGCGACGCGCTGTCTTCAGGCGTGGCGGAGAGGCCTCTGTTCAGCACAACGGGAGGCCGGCAGGAATCTATTGGAAGGAAAAACTCTCGATGACCCAGTGGTCGTTTTCCTTGACCAGGACGTAGCGGGCCTTGGTTTGCTTGGTGTCCAGGGATTCGATGGTGCCGGAGATCGTCGCGGCTTCGTTGTTGAATGATCTCGACCAGAATTGGCTCTTCGAGCGGTCCATGACGGGACCGTGCCGCTGGATGCGATCCTTGAACTCTTCGAACGAGATGTCCGACTTCGCCTTGGCAGACAGATAATCGTAGGCCGTGGCGAAGTCCCGTTTGTCGACGGCCTGTAACTGGGATTCGATTACCTTCGCGGCCCCGTCCATCCTCCCCCAGAACCACCACCAGGA
Source organism: Nitrospiraceae bacterium (assembly GCA_041563795.1). Lineage (GTDB taxonomy): Bacteria > Nitrospirota > Nitrospiria > Nitrospirales > Nitrospiraceae > 2-02-FULL-62-14. The sequence continues at coordinate 3,019 of JBFGRH010000228.1, forward strand.
CCCGAGGATGAGCACGACGATGAGCAGCCCCTTCATCCAGTCCTCATGGATATTTCGCCTCGATCGTGGAGGAGAGCCCGCCCCGCGCGGTGAATTCTCCCGTGACGACCGCCCGGACCGGACGGCAGGCCGCGACGACATCGGCGAGGATGCGGTTCACGGCATTCTCGTAAAAAATGCCGACATTCCGGTAGGCGTGGATGTACATCTTGAGCGACTTCAGCTCCAGGCAGGCCTTGTCGGGCATGTAGCGGAGCCGGATCGTGCCGAAATCCGGGAGGCCGGTCTTCGGGCAGATGGCCGTGTACTCGGGGATCTCGATCGTGATCTCGTAGCCCTTGTACTGGTTGGGGAACGTGTCGATGCCGGGAAGCCTGGCATCGAGGCCGCTCTTCGCGTGCCGCTCGTTGTAGCCCTGCCCGGACTTCCTCGCTTTGCGCCTCACCCCTCACCCCGTGCTCGTCACTAGACCTGTTTCATCCAATCCGTCTGGCCGATCTTTTCGAGTTCCTGATAGAGCGTGACCCAAGGGCACATCATTTCCGGGTAGACCTCGCAGAAGCCTCCCTTGCGGACCCCGCCGCAGGGGCCGTGGCTCATGAACTTGGGGCACTCGGCTTTGGCGGTGCCATCCGGCAGCGCCGGGCGGTTGTGTACCCCGCCGACATGGTTGGCTCCGTTTTCCTCTCCCGGGATGAGGAC
>JBFGRH010000229.1:0-3712 GCA_041563795.1 Nitrospiraceae bacterium
CACCTTCCTCAGGCCCGCATAGCCTGCTGGAAAGGGTCACGGCGTGCTGTATGAATGCTCCGGGTCCGCGCGGAGTGGAAAGGGGAGGCTCATGATCCAGGTGTCCTATATCAGTTCGGCAGCCAGGGCCATGTCCACCGAGGACCTGCAAGACCTGCTGCAGCAATGCCGGGAAAACAACGCCCGTTTGGGCGTGACGGGCATGCTGCTGTATGGCAACCAAACCTTCGTCCAGATTCTCGAAGGAGAAGAAGCCACCGTCAACGCCCTGCTGGAAACCATCAAGCGCGATCCCCGCCATGCCAACGTGCAGCTGCTCCAGCGTAAATCGATCGACCGGCGGGAGTATTCGGATTGGAGCATGGGGTTCAAGCGGGTGGCGGGGGACGATTTCAAGAACGTGGAAGGACTGAATAACTTCTTTGAGAAGGATTTTAACCCGACGTATCTGGCCGGCCACGCCCCCGTGGTCGACCTTCTCATGAACAATTTCCGGAAGGACCGGTTGAAATCCATCGGCCAGGCCGAGCTTTCCCTGGACCAGGAGGATGCCTTCATCCAGTTTCTCCACCACGTGATCCGGGGTGCGCTGCGGGTGACCGCGGTCCTGATGGTGTTCACCATCCTGTGGGGCGTGCTGGACGTGGTCTTTGCGATCTACCACAAACTCATTGTGCCCTCCGTGGAACAGTTCGCCGTCAGGGACATCGTGGCGACCTTCGGCGCGTTTCTGGCCCTCCTGATCGCGATCGAGATCTTCCTGAACATCACCCTCTACATCCGCAAGGACGTGATTCACGTCAAACTGGTGGTGGCGACGGCGCTCATGGCGATCGCCCGAAAAGTCATTATCTTTGACTTCAAGGAGGTCTCCCCGCTCCATGTGCTGGCCACCGGAGCGGTGGTCCTCGCACTGGGAATCACCTACTGGCTCATCGAACGGCGGCTGAGCTGGTCGGAGGGCGATAAATTCTAAGGGACAGGACAGGCGACGGGCCCGCGCTCCCCCGCTTGACTCCCTCCCACGGTCGGCCTAGCCTTGCCTGCCTATGGGGGCGATCACTGTCTTCTCTCTACTCGAGTCAAGTCGTGCGGAGCCCCAACCTCAAGAGGAGATGTCACCAATGAGCGAGAAACTCTCTGCCAGCCAACAGGCCATGGTCGAACTCTTTCAACGCCACGTGAAGGCCGAGTTGGACGGCGACCTTGAAACGACCATGGCCACCATGTCCGACAATCCCCATCTCACCAATGTCCCGAACATCATGGGCGGGGTCGGCAGCAAAGGCGTCCGTGATTTCTACCGCAATCACCTCGTGGGTAAATTCTTCCCCCCTGATGTCAAAATGCAGAACGTCTCCCGTACCGTGGGGAATGATCAAATTGTGGACGAGCTCGTGATCAGCTTTACGCACACCACGGTGATCGACTGGCTGCTCCCCGGGGTGCCGCCCACGGGCAAGAAAGTCGAGATGGCGGTGGCGGTCATCGTCGGGTTCAAGAACGGCAAGATTTCCCACGAACACATTTACTGGGACCAGGCCGGCGTCCTTGTCCAGATCGGGCTGCTCAATCCGTCTCGCTTACCCGTGAGCGGGGCCGAAAGTGCCCGCAAGGTGCTGAATCCGAAACTCCCGGTACGGGTGATCTGAAGAAGACAGGACCTTGTCCGTCCCCTCTCCGCGCCCTGGAATATCGGTTCTCGCGTGAGGCGACCCATCCCCATTTAGTTGGGCGTGACGGCTTCCATACGCGCAGTTTTTCGATACAATAGGGCATGGCCGAGATCATCCAGGCGACACTGGCGCTCTACAAACACGCCTTCCTGGAAGCCGTCCGCTCGTTCGCACGCGGGTGGATGATCGCCGTCGCGCTCGTCGTGTTTGCCGTGGCGATGCAGATCGCCGCCGTGGTAGCCGGCGGCCTGGGCTTCCTCGGAGGATTTCTCCTGGGCGCGGTGAATGCGCTGCTGGTGGGGGCGATGCTGGCGCTCGTCGAAATCGCGGTCAGGATGGCGCGGCCGGTGGGATTTCGCGACGTCGGCGAGAGCCTTGGCCAGTACTTCTGGGACGTCATCAGCGTGGGGTTCGTCCTTTGGATTCCGCTCATGGTCCTGGAGCGGGGGATGGCGGCCAATCCCAACGGCGCCGTGATCGGCGCCATGGTCTTCTTCCTCCTGTTCATCCTCCTCAACCCGGCTCCGGAAGTGATCTATCAGGTGCGACCGGGATCCCCGCTCGAGGTCATCCGCCACAGCTACGAATTCGTTTTGGAGAACTGGATCGAATGGTTCCTTCCCCTGGCGATCGTGATCGTCCCGTTCGGGATCTCGTTCTTCCTGCGGATCTCCACACGACTCGGGGGCGGAGCGGGACTCCAATTGTACGAACTGATGGCGCTGCCCTTTGAGCTGCTCATGCGCGTGCTGATCCAGGCCGGGGTGCCCGCCACGGCGATTTCGACCCTCGTGCTGATCCTGACCCCGATCGCGACGGCCTTCATGATGCTCTTTCGAGGCCACCTCTTCGCGGGCCTGTACGGCTCCAGCCGGCGCAAGCGGCTTTTCCAGTCCCGCTCGGCTTGAGCTCAGCCCTCGACGGAACCCGGGGCAGTTGGAATTTGCCCCGACGTGCGATGGAAGCACCAGCCCCCCTCTCCGTCTCTCCTGCCTCCGCACGATTCACTGCGGATAAAGTTTCTTTTCTCGTCCTAGTGACTCTCCCGAGCCGCTATGGCATGATGGGGCATGCCCAAGAAACGGACCACGAAGCGTTCCCCGAAATTCAGGGTCGCCCGCAAGCTCGCGAAGTCGGCCATCGGCGGGCCTTTATTCCGCCGGCGGAGGCTCATACCGTCTAAGCCCCCCAAGGCCCGTACCCGAAGGCGCAAGAAAAAGTAGCCTTGAGTTCATTCCGCTGGCGCCCCGTCGGGCACCCCCTAGCGTCCTTCCATTTCAGGAGGCACCCACGTCATGCACCAGGTCGTCCGACAGGTACTCTGTTGTGTATTGCTGGCCGCGGCCGCCTCGGCCCAATCGCCGGATGAGGACGAGGCACGGTTCGATACCCAGGTCGATCAGTTCGGCGACACAATGTGCGCCCTGAGGGTGGTCTCGTTGCTCCCCCTGGTCACAGTGCAGACCTCCGTCCTGGCGCTCGACAAGATCACATTGCGGCAGGGATCGCGCATGCAATTCTATCTGGTCAAAGTGCCGTTGAAGAAACCGGACGGCCACCTCACGGCGGTGTCCTGGGAAACACGAAGCCTCTCCGACGCCGAGACGTTCGTCCGCCTCCTGCAGCACGGGAAGCTGGCCGGGGTCAAGGTCGAGCCGCGCCTGGCAAGTTTCCGGGGACGCGAGCTGCCGGAAAGCCAGCGGGACGCCTGCCGGGGCATCACGCGCCAGTCGGAGGATCTGCCCAAGCTGGCGGACAGGCTGGAGGAATGCACGACGTGCCGGATCAAGGAGCTGCTGTTATCGAAGCAGAAGTTGAAGGAGTAATGAGGGAATCAGACAGCATTTCTTTCTGTGAAGACTCCTCCGCTTACCCGCTCCCTGCTACCCTTCGTCGCTGAAGCTGTCCAACGATTTGACCGGTTGACCCGGCTGCGTGGCCTGCTGCAGGAGGTGCGAGGGGAGAAACGCCAGGCCGGCGATCGCGGTGGGCACCACGGCGCTGGCGATCACGGCGGCGACCAGGAAGGAATACTG
>JBFGRH010000230.1:0-3695 GCA_041563795.1 Nitrospiraceae bacterium
CCTTCGCCAGCCCCTCATGACCGTAGGTCTGGATCGGCGTGCCCGAGCAGCGCTGTGGCGGAAGCGCCGGCTCCATCCCCTGCCGCCTGAGCAGGGCGATCACGGCCTCGCCCACCCCGTCGTCGAAGTAGTTGGCCGCGCAGCCGTGGAAATAGGCCGTGGCGGGACGGTCGGCCCCCTCGTGCCGACCCACGAGGTCGGCGTGCCGGTCACGCAGGGTCCTGGATACCAACCGGGGCAGGATCATGTCGCGCGGAATCCGCGCCGTCTCGGCCACGCCCCGCAGAAAGGGCCGCGTGAGCCATTCCAGAATCGCGCGTGGAAGCGGGCGGTCCCACAGCCATTGGGTGCGTCCCGCAAGCGTAAGCAGTAATTCGAACAGGGCCGTGCGCGCCTGAAACCGGAACAACATGCCGGCCGTGCGGTTGGGATGCTCCGCCCGCCGCTTCAGGATCAGCTCCGATACGTCCACGTCCGCGGGACAGATCGTCCGGCAGGACTTGCAGTTCAGGCAGGCCTCCACCACCCGCTTGGAGTCCAGGTAGCTGTAGTCCTTCGCCGTGACGATCTCGAACCACCCCCGCGAACTCATGTCCTCGGACTGGAACACGTCGTACACGGGACAGACCGAGTTGCACTTGGCGCAGGTGGCGCAGGGCTTGGCCTGCCGCTCGTAGTCGATGTGGTCCGTGAAGGGGGCCTCGCTCAACTTGACGCCGGGATTCAGCATCCCGGACGGATCCAGGCTGCGCTTGATCTGCACGAACAACGCGTACAGCTCCTCCCCGAACATGCGGCGGACGAACTCGGCCCGGACACGCCCGTCCCCGTGCTCGCCGCAAATGGAGCCGCCGAACCGCGTCAGGACCGCCTGGTGGATCTCGCCGTAGGCCTCGACCATCTTCGCGTGGTCCGCCCGGTCGTTCAGGTCCAGCAAGGGCACGATGTGCGCGTTGCCGTTCCCGATATGGCCGAAGATGGCCACGGACACCCGCTGCCCCCCGAAAAAGTCCTCCAGGTAGCGGATCAGTTCGCTGATCCGCTCGGCGCGGACGACGACGTCGTCGACAAAATTGATCGGCTTCTTCCCGCCACCGAACTTGTAGAGGGTGGGATAGAGCGCCTTGCGGGCCTTCCAGAGCTGGTCGCGCTGCTCCTGGTCGAAGGCGATCACGGGTTCGGAAGCCAGGCGGAACCTCCGGCAGAATGACGCCAGCCGGCCGGCCTTTTCCCGAATCGCCTCCCCGGTCTCGTCCTGGTCGAAATCCGCCAGCACGGTGGCGGCCGCGTCGGCGGGAATCCCGTGTCGATCCCGGCCGATCAGGTTCAGGGTGTTGGCATCCATGATTTCGAGCGCGCTGGGCGACAGGGTCAGCAGGCCGGGCACGGCCTCGCCGACTTCATCAAGGGATCGAAAATGGATCAGCGCGGTCGCCGTGGCGACCGGGCGGACGGCCAGTTGGATGATTGCTTCGCTCACCACCCCCAGCGTGCCCTCGCTGCCCACGAAGAGCTTCGGCAGGTCGAAGACGTTCCGATCGAGCCCATCTGCCAGGCCGAACAGGTTGTAGCCGCAGCTGTTCTTGCTGACGAGCGGTTTCTTGCCGTGGATTAACTCCCTATTCCGGCGGACCGTCGCCAGCAGGTCCGCCAGCGGCGGATGCGCAGCGAGGACCGCGTGCGTGTCGGCCGCGGCGAGGTCGTAGGCCCGCGCATCCAGCCAGTCGCCTGAATGGAGGCAGACCCGCAGGGAGCGCACGTTGTCCTTGACCGATCCATACCGCAGCGTGTGCGGGCCGGCCGAATTATTCGCGAGCATCCCGCCCAGCTTGCACATGTCGCCGCTGGAGGGGTCCGGTCCGAACAGCAGCCCCTGCGGGGCCAGCCGCCGGTTCAATTCGGCGAACACGATCCCCGGCTGCACGCGGGCCCACCGCTCCTCCCGGTTCACCTCGAGCACGCGGTTCAAACGGGAAATGTCCAGGATGATCCCGGACCCGATGGCCGAGCCGGTCAGGTTGGTGCCGGCCGCGCGAGGCGTCAACGGGACGCCCTGCCGGACGGCATAGGAGACGACGGCCCGGATGTCCGCCTCGGACTCCGCCATCACGACTGCCTGCGGGGTGATCTTGTAAATGCTGGCGTCCACCGCGTAGGCGGTCAGCGTCGGCCGGTCGTCGCGGACCTGCCCTGCACCGACCAGCCGGCGCAGGTCGGCCGCCACCGTTCCTTTTCTGTCGGGAAGCACCAGTGTCATGCGGTTGTGTCCGGACGGTCGTCGTGGTGGTGCATTCTAAGAGAGTGCGGACGGAGAGAACAAGGGCGGCAAGCGGGACGGCGCGCGCCCACCGTCGGGGCGATCAGGATTCCGAGGAAGGCCCAGGGTCCGGGGACTCGTCCGGGATGCGGGCGGCAACGGGCTCCTGGTCGCCGATTTCCAGTCCGTCGTCGACCGGAAGCATCGCCTGTTCCGCCTCGCCCAGTTCCTTGAACTCGCGCAGGGGCGGCAATTGAGACAGGTCGCTGAGGCCGAACTGCTGGAGAAAGAGTTTCGTCGTGCCGTACATGATCGGGCGGCCGGGCATCTCCTTGCGCCCCACCATGCGGATCAGCTTGCGCTCCAGGAGCGTGCGCAGCACGCCGGACACTTCCACGCCGCGGATCTGCTCGATCTCCGAGCGCACGATCGGCTGCTTGTAGGCGATGATCGCCAGCGATTCCATCGCGGAGCGGGACAGTTTCGGCGACGCCTTGGCCTTGGCCAGGCGCGTGATCCAGGGCGCGTACTCGGCCCGGGTGACCATCTGATAGCCGCCCGCCAGTTCGACCACCTGCACGCCGCGCCCCTCGCGGTCGAAGTCTTCGCGCAATGACTGCAGGGCCCGCCTGAGTTCGATCTTCGACACGGTCCCCAGCGCCACCATGAGCCGTTCCATGGGAACCGGATCGGCCGAGACAAACAGCAGGGACTCAACGATCGCCTTGAGCTCGCGTTCTTCCAACGCCTGCAGACGGACGGACTCCTCGCCCTCGGCCGTGGCAGCCGTTTCAGCCGCCGCCTCGGTGATGGCCGGCTCGTTCTGCGTCGGTTCGCCCGATTCCGCTATTTCTTCTTCGCTCATAATTCCTCCCGACATGCGCTAGGCAGTCTTCATTACTGGGCCCGCGAATGTCTCCCAGGATGTTCAAAAAGCCGCCTTCGCACCCGGCCCACCCCGCACGCGCCAAGACGCGTGCTGTTCCCGTGGGCGGCCGCAGCGAGCGAAAAGCCGAGGCGTACTTTGTTCCGTACGTCGCAGGCTTTAAGCGATGCGAGAACGATGCTGGCGGTCTTTTTCAACATCCTGTTAAAGCTCGACCGGCTCATCGTCGGTGACTGGCGCAAACGACCGCATGACGAGAATGGCGCCGAATTCCTCGCCCTGGAACAGCCGCACCAGCCTCATCTTGACCAGCTCCAACAGGGCCAGGAACGACACGATCACGACCAGGCGATGCACCTGGCCTTCGAACAGCGATTGGAACGTGACGGACTCCCTGCTATCCAGCGTCTCCAGAATGGCGTTCATGCGATCCTTCACGGTCAGATTCTCGGGCACGATTTCGACGAGGCTGCCGGCCGGCAGGCGCGCCAGCACCCCTTGCAACGCGTCGACCAGGTCAAAGAGGCTCACATCGTCCAGCGAGACCTCGTC
>JBFGRH010000231.1:0-3691 GCA_041563795.1 Nitrospiraceae bacterium
GGCGTGGCGGCCAATCGCGTGGAGGACCCCCTGGTGGCCTATGAGAAGGCCGAGGGGTCGGATGTGCGCTCTCCGGATGAATCGGCCGGTGCCAAGATGATCGAGTGCATCCGCGGGGCCAAGCACAAGGGGGACACCCTTGGCGGTGTGTTTGAAGTCGTCGTGACCAATCCGCCGATCGGACTGGGCAGCTACGCCCAATGGGACCGCCGGTTGAGCACCCGCCTGGCGATGGCGGCCATGAGCATCCAGGCGATGAAAGGCGTGGAAATCGGCATGGGGTTTGAGGCGGCGCGCCGGTTCGGGTCCGAAGTCCATGATGAAATCTATTACGAGCAGGACGGCAAGCGGTTTTTCCGCAAGACCAACAATGCGGGAGGCTTGGAGGGGGGCATTACCAACGGCGAGCCGATCGTGCTCCGCGTGGCGATGAAGCCCATCTCGACCCTCTACAATCCCAAGAAAAGCGTCGACATCGAGACCAAGGAACCCTTCGATGCGACCGTGGAGCGTTCGGACATCTGCACGGTCCCGGCGGCGGGGGTCGTCGGGGAGGCGGTGATTGCCTTCGAGATGGCGAACGCCATGATCGAGAAATTCGGCGGGGACAGCCTGGAGGAAATGAAGCGCAATTACGACGCCTACCAGGCCTACGTCCGCACCTTTTAGTTTACCCTCCCCTGTGCTACCATCCCCTCGTTTTTCACGTCTTCGTTGAAGCAAGCGCAGGTTGTTGAACGGCTTGCGGAACGTATCGCAGGAGAACAGGCTTGTGGAGACTTTGCGCGCCACCCGTGCGTCGGCCGAACACCGCGTGTCCGTGGCCCTTGCCGACCGCAGCTATGACATTCGCATCAAGCCCGGCCTCCGCGAGGAGATCGGAACCTGCCTCGCATCGCTCGGGGTCGCGGGGAAGGTCGGCGTGGTGACCAACCCGATCGTGGGCCGCCTGTACGCGCCGGGCCTGCTGCGTGCGCTCCGAGCGGCCGGGCTGGAGGCGTCGACGATCATGCTGCCAGACGGAGAGCGGGCGAAGTCCCTGCGATCGGTCTCCGTCATCCTTGACGCGCTGGTGAAGGCTCGATTCGAACGCGGGTCGGCCTTGGTCGCGCTCGGCGGCGGGGTCATCGGGGATCTGACCGGGTTTGCCGCGTCGATCTACATGCGGGGCATTCCCTTCGTGCAGGTTCCCACCACCCTGGTGGCGCAGGTGGATTCGAGCGTCGGGGGCAAGACGGGGGTCAATCATCCCCTCGGAAAAAACCTGATCGGGACCTTTTTCCAGCCGCGTCTGGTGCTGGTGGATCCCGACACCCTCCGGACCCTTCCCGCCCGTGAGTGGGTGGCGGGACTCGCGGAGGTCATCAAGTACGGCGTGATCGCGGACGCGGAGTTTTTCGACTACCTCGAGCATCAGATGGATCGCCTGCTGAAGCTGGAATCGGAGCCGGTCGGCCGCGTCATCGCACGATCCTGTGAAATTAAAGCGTCCATCGTGGCGCAGGATGAGCGAGAATCCGACCTTCGGCGCATCCTCAATTACGGGCATACGATCGGACATGCGCTGGAATCGATGGGCGGCTACCGAAAACTCATCCACGGGGAGGCGGTCGCCATCGGCATGGTGCAGGAGGCCGATCTGGCCAGGCATCTGGGCCGGTGCGACTCCACGGTCGCCGATCGTCAACGGGCACTGGTGCGGCGGGCTGGGCTGCCGGACACGTTGCCGGCGACGACGTTTAAATCGCTGTGGACCGCGATGCAGCACGATAAGAAGGTGGCGCAGGGGCGGGTCTATTGTGTCTTTCCGGAGCGGATCGGGCGGGTGGTGATCGAGCCGCTTGAACAGAAGGCATGTCGGGAGTGGTTCCACCAACAGCCGCGGCGCGCGAGGCCGGTGCAAGCCCGCAGCCGGTCATCGCGCAGGACTCGGGGCTGAGAATAGGACCGGCGCACGGTATGGCCAAAGCATCCAGGCGTCCGCCATCGCTGCACCAGCTCGAACAGGCCTTGCGGGAGAAAACCCGCGAGGTGGATGTGCTGCACCGGATCACGGACTCCATCACCAACACGCTTGATCTGGAGTCGGTGCTCAAACACATCGTGGACGTGGTGGTGGAAGTGACGAAGGCCGATGCCTGCCTGCTGTATCTCCTGTCCGACGGCCGGGAGGAACTGATCCTGCGGGCGTCCAAGAACCCGCACCCGAAGCTGATCGGCCGCATCACGATCGGTTTGGGAGAGGGGATTACCGGCTGGGTGGCGCGGGAACGCACCAGGGTGGTGATCCCGAGCAACGCCAGCGACGATCCCCGGTTCAAATTCTTCCACAATCTTCCGGAGGACCGCTATCAGGCCTTCGTGTCCGTGCCGATCATGGCCAAGAACGAAGTGGTCGGCGTGATCAATGTCCAGCACAAGCGGACGCGCCGGTACCGGCAGGACGAACTGACGCTGCTTTCGACCATCGCGAACCAGGTCGGGGGAGGCATCGAGAACGCCCGGCTGTACGCCGAGACCATGCGGAAGGCGAGGCAGATCGACACGCTCTCGCAGGTGTCGGAAACCGTCACGTCCAACCGCCTGATCGACGACATTCTCCAGCTGATCGTGACGATGACCGCGCAGATGATGAATTCGAAGATCTGCTCGATCATGCTGCTGGACCAGCCGACCGGGGAACTGCGCATCGTGGCCACGCAAAGCCTCAGCGATCTGTACCGGTTGAAGCCCAGGTTGAAGGTCGGCCAGAGCATCAGCGGGCGGGCCGTGCAGGAACGGCGGTCGATCATCGTGCCGGACGTCACGCGCGAGCCGGATTACATGTACCCGGACATTGCCCGCAAGGAAGGCCTCTGCTCGCTCCTGTCCGTGCCCATGCTCGTTCGCGACAAGGCCGTGGGAGTCATCAACAGTTACACGTCGGTGCCCCACGCCTTCACGGCAGAAGAGGTCAAGCTCATGCAGGCCATCGCCAACCAGTCGGCCATCGCGATCGAGCACACCACGTTGCTGGAGAAGTCCTTCGAAATGCAGGAGGCGCTGGCCGTGCGGAAACTTGTCGAGCAGGCGAAGGGGTATCTGATGCGTGCAAAAAAATTATCGGAAGAGGAGGCCTTCCGTCTGATCCAGCGCCAGAGCATGGATATGCGGAAATCCATGCGGGAGATCGCCGAAGCGATCCTGCTGGCGGGCCAGATTGAAGGGCGCGCCGGCTAGATCGGAGATGACAAAACGGAGTTGACACCCCCCGAATGTGGATGCTATATACTCGTCAGATTGTACTGAGCTGGAGACAATGACGTCTCCCATAAGTCGGGCCCCAAACGCTGCTCGGCTTGGATGTGGACAATGACGTCCTCGATCCCCTGATGGATTGAGGGCGTTTTTTTTTGCTTATGCGACCATTCAGACTTGCCATGGCCCAGATGAACCCCACGGTCGGGGACATGGAGGGGAATGTCCGCCGGATCGCCGGCTGGCTGCGCGAGGCGAAGAAGGCCGGGGCCGATCTGGTGGCCTTCCCCGAACTGGCCATCACCGGCTATCCGCCGGAGGATCTCCTGCTGAAGCCGAAGTTTCTCCGGGAGAACAGCCGGGCGTTGAAGGAGATTGTCCGCCAGAGCCGGGGCCTGGCAGTGGTCGTCGGCTGTGTGGGGGAGAGCGCGCTGCCGGGCACGAGGGCCAGCCA
>JBFGRH010000232.1:0-3682 GCA_041563795.1 Nitrospiraceae bacterium
GGCGTCGTTCAGGCGCAGCCGCCACAGGAAATCATCACGAAAGACACGGTCAGGGCTTGCGAGCTGGCCGGTCTTGGCATAACGGATAATTCAACTCTGGACGAGGTTCGAGACGCATTAGAGATCCAATTTTCTGGAATTCTTAGTTTCCCTCCGAACCCCGCCAGAACGCTTCTAAGGCGAATCGATGTAGTCCGTCAATCCGGATGTGTAGTCACGGAATGGGAGTTCCACTTCGTGGGAGACCCAAGAGCACCGGTCTTCCCGTTTGAAGTCATACCCACAGGCCTGGGAGATGCCCAGCATAACCTGGTGCAGTACAACGCCGGTTGCGGTTGTCGACCATAGCGAGCTCGTCGGCTTTAAGAGTGACGTGCTCCGCAGGTTGACCGCACTGGACGTCCGTGGTGGAAGTCGGTCGGGCGGGCGGACTTCCGCCACGGGCTGCCAGGTCGAATTTCCAAACCAGTCTTTACCGAAGGAGGTCAAAAACATGAAGAAACTCTTCCTGATTACCCTTGGAGGCTCCACATCAGGGACTGCACCGACCACCCTGGCGGCGCTGCTCCTGGCGGGGCTGACGCTCGCTCTGGCGCCATCGGCGAGCGCCAGTGGGGTGTGTGGCGAGCAGTCGTTCGAGGTCGACGTGCTCTACGACGCCGGCGACATGGTGGCCGGCGACTGCGTGTGCGATGACGGAACCGGCAATTGCCCGCTGAGGGCCGCCGTCGAGGAGGCGGACGCCGACGCGGATCAGGACACCATCACGTTCCTGCCGGGCAAGCGGATCCACAAACTCACGGAAGGCGAGATCGTGATCGGTACGAACCTGGTGGTCCAGGGCCGACGCATGGACAAGACCATCATCGATGCGACGGACAACTACGATGCGGCGTGCGGTTCGTCTCCGGAGATCGACGGGCGGATCTTCACGACGACGGCCGGTGGAATCGGGGGCGATGTCGACATTGCTCTTCGTGACCTGACCCTGCGGAACGGCACGACCTACGCGAACAACAGCGGCGGTCCCTACGATTGTGCGGTCAGAAAGTGGGGCGGGTGCCTGCGCAACAGCACCGCCGACCTGACGATCTACCGCGTCCGGTTCAAGGACTGCATGGCGCTGTGTGCCGCGGGTGTCAGCGGCTGCAGCGCGGACGCCGGCGCCCTCAGCAACGACGATGGCTCCGTCAACATCATGTACTCCTCCTTCGAAGGAAACGCGGCGGCCGACGATGGCGGCGCTGTCCAGAACGGAGACGTCAGCAGTCCGTTCCTGGCAACCATGACGATCGGGCAGACGACCTTCGCCAACAACGAGGCCCCCGGCGATCCAGCACCATCGAGTGGGGCGGGCGGTGCGATCATCAATCGCGAGGGCGCCGGCCTGTTCATCCACGACAACTGTCACTTCAACAACAATAGTACCGGTGGGCGCGGCGGCGCCATCTCGAACCGGGATACGTCAGGCGTCGGAGAGGTGACCGATACCACCTTCAATAACAACCATTGCGAGGACGGAACCGACTGTGGCGGTGCGATCGCAGGCACCGATGGCCTCAATACGTTCGACAATGCCTTTCATCACAACACGCCGAACGATACGCGCGGAGGCTCGTGAGACCGGGCTGAGAGGGGTTCCCCGCAGCTGAAGCCATGCAGCTGGCAAGCTGCCGAATGATGACGAAGCAGACAGTCCGGGTTCGCTGAGGCCTGCCGAATCGAGACGACCCACGGGAGCTGACTTCCCCGCGGGGAAGCCGTGGAAGCCTGCTCATACGGCGTCCTGGCTCCGGGCCGTTTGAGCACTCGGAGGGTCGCGAAAACGGCGGGCGGACAGGCACGGGGCGCGGATCTCGGGCGACGTTTCCGCGGGAACGTCCGGTGGTGAAGGCGGCGTTTTCGGCCGGCGCCCCCGGTCAGCCGCCCGCGCCTCCCTCCTCCGGCAGGATGCGCGTCGTACCGGAGGGTCGGGCTCAATCGACGGTTGGAGGCGATTCCCCCTCGGCTGCCTCGACGAGCGCCAGGAAGATCCGATTGAATCCTCCATACTCGCGTGCCAGGTAGGCGGTCCGCATTTGAGCTCCCAGGCGGTACTGAATTGAGAGCCAAGGCACGTCGCCGACCAACTTGGCAAACGCGACGGTCTCTATCAGCGAGACGGGGATCTTCACTCTTCTCTCGCGCGACTCGAACTGGACGCTCTGAGCACTGATCCGCAACTTGCCCGCTGGCCGCCCAGAGCTCCGCCAGCCCTTCGCCTTGCGAAGGAATCTCTTTTCCAGGGCCTGGGGCGGGAACTCGTCTTGGTTTCTGTACACCACCTTGGAGAACTCGGCGGGGAGCAGCGGCTCGGGCTCCACCTCTTGCATCCTGTCGAGTGTTTTCTCATACCACTCGGCGGGGGCTTCTTCCGGCACCGCTTCGTGTCGGTCCATGCCGAGCTGTAGCACCATCCGGGCAGCGGTATCGAAATCGTCCAGGTACCATATCCTTCCCCTGCCCGCGCCGGATGAATCACTCTTCGAGACCGTGACTTCCGTAGCAGTCGCGGCCGCCATGACTCCCACCCAGGTTGGAAGGCCTTGCCCCAGTACGAAAGCGTACTTCCTGCCTGGCTTGAGGTCCAGCCATTGTGACGCTATGTCGCACCACAGCATGTGCCGCCCGGCGGTCGTGACGGTCGTCATGAACGACAGCTTCGAGAGGCTGCCGATAACCGTGTCGTCCAGGCACACTTCGTACTGGCCGCTGGTCTCCGGTAGGGGCACGACGAACATCAGAAGCGCCTCGTCCTGGGAGAGATCTGGCGTCGGAAAGTCGACTGGGGTGACCTGCGCCATGGTGCGATCGCAGATCGGTTGTAGCGCGATGGCAACGAGAAATGTGATCAATCGTTTCTTCATCTGTCGTGCTCTTTGGCTCAATGCCAGTACGGATGTCGAGCGTGCGCAATACCCCGTAAGGCAGTTCGTAATGCTACCCGCGGAGGTGGGGGCGGCAAAGACCCGGGTGCCGACGCCGCACAGCCTGCGGCGGCTCAGGCGCGCAGGCGGGCCGAGACGGCGCCGACCTCGTTCGGGTCGGGACCACCGTTTTCGTGAGATCCTCTCGGCGGCAGGCTTCCGGCCGCGAAGACAGGAGGACAGAGATGGCACCTACCCGCACCCTGATCACCGGCGCCAGCCAGGGCATCGGCGCGGCGATCGCCGCCGCCGCTTGCGCCGCCGGCCACGAGGTCGTCTTCACGGGCCGCAACCGTGAGCGGATCGACCGGACGGCGAAGGAGACCGGAGCCCACGGGATCGTAGCCGACGTCTCCCGCGGCGAGGACAACGAGCGAACCGTCGAGACCTGTCGCCAACAGATGGGGGGCATCGACGTGCTGATCAACAACGCGGGCTTCGGTTACTCGGCCAAGATCGGCGACCTCGACGTCGCGGCGATGAAGGAGCTCTTCGCCACCAACGTCTTCGGCCTCGTCGACCTGACGAACCGCGTCGTGCCGCTGATGAAGGAGCAGGGAGGGGGCGACATCGTCAACATCGCCTCGACCTCCGGCCTCAAGGGCCACGCCGGCGGCACCGCCTACTCGGCGTCGAAGTGGGCCGTGCGGGGCATCAGCCAGTGCTGGCAGGCCGAGCTGCGCCCGCACGACATCCGGGTGATCTCGGTCTGCCCC
>JBFGRH010000233.1:0-3656 GCA_041563795.1 Nitrospiraceae bacterium
AAGCAAGAAACGACGGTAGCCCCACGCGCCGCTCGTTGTCGGCTGTTCACCGTTCACGGCCCGCTCGACCATGATTCCTCTCCACGACGACAACCCGACCGAGATCACGCCCTACGTGACGATCACGCTGATCGTCCTCTGTTCGCTGGTGTTTTTCTACGAAGCGGCGCTGCCGGCCCATATCGCCCAGGCGTTTGTCTTCCAGTATGGGGCGATCCCGGCCGTGATCTTTGGCAACGTGCCGGACCTGGCCGACGAAGCCATGGCGGTGCCCGTCACGCTGACGCTGCTGACCAGCATGTTCCTGCACGGCGGCTGGATGCACCTCATCGGCAACATGCTCTACCTCTGGATCTTCGGCAACAATATCGAGGACGTGATGGGGCACGTGAAGTTCGTCATCTTCTACGTCGTCTGCGGCATCATCGCTGCGATGAGCCACGCGTTCACCGATCCCTCCTCGGGCATCCCGATGGTCGGCGCGAGCGGGGCCATCTCGGGCGTCCTCGGCGCCTATCTCCTCTTGTTCCCGCACGCGCAGGTGATGGTCCTGATCCCGCTGGGCTTCTTCACGCGCGCGATGTACATCCCGGCCGGCTGGGTGCTGGGGTTCTGGTTCGTGATGCAGCTCCTCAGCGGCGGGATGAGCCTGGGCCGGGGCGGCGGCGGCGTGGCCTTCTTCGCGCACATCGGCGGGTTCGTGGCGGGGATGGCGCTGATCGGGTTCTTCAAGCATCCGCACGTGAAGTTCTTCGCGGCGGCGCGGCATCGCGGGTGGCAGCGGTGGGACTAGCGAACCTCCTCGCGACTGGCTCTCACATGGGAGTGATGAGTGGTCCGTCTGCTTGCTTCCGCACCTCTCGGAGCGACCCGGGATACTCTGCTGAAAAAAGGTTGAACGGGGAAGTCGCGCTCTCAGTTTCCGCGCCTCCCGAAGCGACCCTTCCGGGCCTCAGCTCACGGAAACCTTCTGGAATTCCCGTCGCCGTGGTCTGCGACCACGGTGCGGTGGTCAGTTCCAGCTTTCCTGCTCGCTGAAGCCTCGGTGGGTGCCCCGCTTCTACGGCAAAGTCGCTTCAAACGCGACCTCCCCTTTATAAAAGTGGAAAGGTGACAGGCCGCTATTGGACCTGTCACCTTTCACGCTTCGCCAAGTTTAACGGGCTATGGCAATAGTGATTGTCGTATGAACATTGAGCGTCCCCGAGGAAGAAATCGACGACATTCAAGGTGTGGGAGCGCTCACTATGGGAGCTGCCTGCGGAACGTGGCGAAGCGTTAAAGACGACAGGCTTGGAAGCGGCCTGTCGTCTTTCTATTTATTATTAGCTAAAGGGCTTCCGTGGAGGGGTGGGATGCCCTGAGCGTAATTCGCCGGAGGAACGGGGTGCCCATCGAGACTTTGCCAGGAAGGAAAGCGGAAACTGACTGAGTCCGCGAAGGAATTTCCGAAGGCTTCCGCCTGGCAAAGTCCGAAAGGGCCGTTCCGGGAGGCGCTGAAGCGAAGGGGCATGCCACCCCGCCTACTCTTTGATCAGCCGAGCAGGCGCTTCAAGCTCGTCGCGGAGGCCCAGGCCTCATCGGCACTGTCAGCCAGGAACGTCACGTGGCCCATCTTGCGTCCCGGCCGCACGGACTTCTTCCCATAAACGTGCAGCTTCGCGCCGGACTTTGACAGAAACTTTTTAATCTCCGCATCGGTCGTCGCCTTCGTGAAATCCTCCCCGATCAGGTTCACCATCACCGCGGGGCTCGCCAGCGTCACCTCGCCCAGCGGCAGCCCGCAGACGGCGCGTACCTGTTGTTCGAACTGGGAGACCGGGCAGGCGTCGAGCGTGTAATGCCCGGAATTATGGGGGCGCGGCGCGACTTCATTGACGAAGAACCCTCCGTCGTTCATCAGGAACAGCTCCACGCAGAAGACGCCGACGCCGTCCAGCTTGTCGATCACGGAGGCAGCCAGGGCGGTGGCCCGCTGCGCTGTTGCCTCGTCGATGGCGGCCGGGACGCGGGTCGTTCTCAGGATCCCGGCCTCGTGGACGTTTTCCACCACCGGATAGCAGCGGCAATCCCCGTCGGCTCCCCGCACCACCAGCACGGAGAGTTCCTTCTTGAACGGAAGAAACCGCTCGATGATCCAGCGGCCCTGCGGCTGTTTCTGCGCGCGGAGTTCCTGGACCAGGGCCCGCACGTCGTCCGGACCGGTCAGGCGCACCTGGCCCTTGCCGTCATAGCCGAGCGTCGCCGTCTTGCAGAGCGCGGGAAAGCCGACCGCGTCGGGCACCGTGACGTGCTCGGGCGAGGTCGCCGCCTGGAACGGGGCCACGGGAATCTTGTGGCCGGCGAGAAAGCGTTTCTGCTCGAGCCGGTTCTGGATGGTGGTCAGAATGCGCGCCGCGGGCCGGACCGGCACACGCCGCTCGAGCGCCTGGACCGTGGCGGCGGGAATGTTTTCCCATTCATAGGTCGCGGTGGCGATCGCGGTCGAAAAGGAGTCGAGCGAGGCCTGGTCGGTGAACGGCGCGGCCAGCGGGAGGTCGGCCAGCTTCAAGGCCGGCGCATCAGGGTCCGGATCCCAGACGGCGACGCGGTAGCCGAGCCGGCGGGCGGCCGTGGTGAACATGGCGCCGAGTTGGCCGCCACCCAATACGCCGATCATGGCACCGGGCTGGATCATCGGATGCTGAACGGGCCCCCTGCAAGACTACCGGGAACCTTTGGGTTTGACTTCCGGAGAGGATTCGATCGCGGCGCGCGTTTGCTCAGCGCGGTAATTCAGCAGGCGCTCGCGGATGGCACGATTGCGCCCGGCCAGGATCTGCGCGGCGAGCAGGCCGGCATTCTCGGCGCCGCCGATGGCCACGGTGGCCACCGGGATGCCCTTGGGCATCTGCACGATCGAGAGCAGCGAATCGAGGCCGCGGAGGTTTTCCGTCGGGATGGGCACACCGATGACGGGCAGGTGCGTCTTGGCTGCGAGCATGCCGGGCAGGTGCGCGGCGCCCCCGGCGCCGGCGATGATGACCGCGATCCCGCGCCCCTCGGCCCGCGCCGCGTAGGCGAACAGGCGGTCGGGCGTCCGGTGCGCCGAGACCACGCGCAGCTCGCTGGGGATGCCGAGCATCGCCAGCATGACGACCGCCTTTTCGAGCACGGGAAAGTCCGTCTTGCTGCCGCCGACCACGCCGACCAGCGGCTTCCGGTTGCCCCGTGCCGATCCTTTCCGAACTGCCATGCATGTCTCCCAAGAAATGGTTAATGGGTTATGGTCAATGGTTGAGGCTGCTTGCCGCCTCATTCATGGGCATATGCCATCAACCATGAACCATTAACCATCGGTGCCTGTAATCCGCGCCGAGGCCCCACCTTAGCGGGGTCCCTGTTACGGGTCAAGTGAAGTGACGCTCCGGGACACGTGCGACTCCGCCTCCGTCGTCTCGGCGACGAAGGCGGGCAATGGCATTCACCAATGAATTGACGCACTTGGGATTATCCCGTATCATGCCATGTAGCGTTGCACCAGGCGGGAGAGGGATCTGTGCCGCAACCTCCTGAGAGCGTCAAGGGGTCCGTCAAGCGGATCGCCGATTACCAGTCCAGCCTGGTCGACATCCACATCGACGACCTCGCCGCTTCCTCAAAACTCAAATCGTGGG
>JBFGRH010000234.1:0-3644 GCA_041563795.1 Nitrospiraceae bacterium
CCCGGTCCGCGTACTGAAGACATTGACGACTGCCGGCTTGACCGCCTTGGCAACCTGGACGAATCCCTGGCTGTCGGCAGCGGAGCCGGGCAGGACGCTCACGGCCGGCGGCGGCGCTTGCCGCACGACCGGCGCCTCCGGCACCGCATGCCCGAACGGCACCCAGCCCATCTCCGAGGCGATCAGGATCCCGATGACAATGCCGAGTCCGACAAGGAGAACGCCGACGAGCCGTGAAGACACACGGCCTCTCTCAGGAGGCGTCGATTCGTACCCGTTCATCACAAATCTCAAGCTCGCAGTAACAAGCTGACAAGAAGAGCGTGCGCCTCGGCTAGCACCCTGTCAGCGTGCAAGCCTGCCGGCCCCCATGATTCTCTACGGTATCTCGCCCGCGTAAATGCCCATGATCGTCTGCAGGAACTTGATCGCCTCGGCCTTGGGGCGCTGGAATGAATTGCGGCCGATGATGGACCCGAACCCGCCCCCGTCCCGGATCGCGCGGGCTTCCCCATAGACACTCTTGTCATCGCTCTTGGCGCCCCCGGAAAAGATGACGATCCGGCGCCCGTCGAACGAGCTCTGCACGACATGCTTGACGCGCTCCGACAGGGTCTTGATCGGGATCTGCTCGGCCTCGTACACCTTCTTGGCGGCCGACTGCTCAAGGTGGGCCGTCGGCAGCTTGACCTTGATGATATGGGCGCCCAGCTGGGCGGCGATCTGCGCCGCATAGGCGACCACATCGATCGCCGTTTCGCCCTCCTTGCTCAAGGAGGAGCCCCGCGGGTAGGACCAGACGACGACGGCCAGCCCCGCCTGCTTGGCCTCCTCGGCGATGGCACGCAACTGCTCGTACATGTGGCCACAGTGGACCGATCCCGGATAGATCGTAAACCCGACCGCCGAGCAGCCCAGCCGCAGGGCTTCCTCCACACTGCCGGTGACGGCCGGGAGCGGGTCCTTCTCATCGTGGAGGACGTCATGATTGTTCAATTTGAGAATCAGCGGGATCTGGCCCGCGAAATGATGCGCACCCGCCTCCAGGAATCCGAGCGGCGCCGCGTAGGCGTTGCAGCCTGCCTCGATGGCCAGCTCAAAATGGTAGAGCGGGCTGTAGCCGAGCGGGTTGGACGCGAAGCTGCGCGCCGGGCCATGCTCGAACCCCTGGTCCACGGGAAGAATCACCAATTTGCCCGTGCCGGCCAGGCGCCCGTGGCCCAGCATCCGGGCAATGTTGGCCCGCGTCCCCGCGCTGTCGCTGCCATACCAGTCCAAGATTTCTCGAATGCGAGCGTTCATCATCTCCCCTCCTCGCTCAGTCACCCTGTTCAATTATGCCCGTCCCTGCATGAATTGCTCGGCCAGCGCGACATCGTCACGGCTGCCGATCAGCAGGGGCACGCGCTGGTGTAGCTGTTTCGGCTCGACGTCCAGAATCCGCATCGTGCCGGTGCTGGCCTTCCCGCCGGCCTGTTCCACCACCATGGCCAGGGGGTTGGCTTCGTACAGCAGGCGGAGCTTACCCTCCGGCTTGTCCACCTCGGCCGGGTACAGGTAGATCCCGCCGCCCAGAAGCACCCGGTGCACGTCCGCCACGAGGCAGCCGGAATAGCGGGCCGAATAGGGCCGTCCCGTGGGCTTGTCCCTGGCCTTCAAATGCTCGATGAATTTCCTGGTGCCCTCGGGCCATTTCTGCGCATTGCCCTCGTTGATCGCGTACACTTGCCCCCTGGGCGGGATCCGGACGTTTTCGTGCGACAGATAGTATTCGCCGATGCCCGGATCCAGCGTGAAGCCGTGCACCCCGTGCCCGGCGGTGAACACCAGCATCGTGCTCGACCCGTACATCACGTAGCCCGCCGCCACCTGCTGCGTACCCTTGCGCACGAGTTCGGATTCGGACGGCGGGCCCTTCCCGTCATGCCTGAGAACCGAAAAGATCGTCCCCAGCGGCATGTTGACGTCCGTGTTGGATGACCCGTCAAGCGGATCGAAGAGCAGCATGTACTTTCCGGTGGGCCAGTTCTCCGGCAGCTGCTCGGGCTTGTCCATTTCCTCCGACGCCAGCGCGCAGACCAGGCCGCTGTGCTGGAAGACCTTCACGAATGCCTGGTTGGAAATCTCGTCGAGCTTCTTGACCGTCTCGCCCTGAACGTTCGTGTTCCCCGTGGTTCCAAGGATATTGATCAACCCGGCCCGGCGCAGGTCGTTGGCGATCATCTTGCCGACCAGGCCGATCTGGGCCATCAGGGAGGAAAATTCCCCGGTCGCGCCGGGGTGGGTCGCCTGCGATTGGATGATATGCCGCGTGAGCGTGATGGGGAACAGCTTCATCGTAAGCCCCGTCTCATTAGGAGAAGAATTATAGCGGGTTTCGCCTGATCCAGCAATCTCACCCGGCGGCGCAATCGCCATTCAGGGTGACGGTTTGCTGTCGAAACCATCGATCAGATCCGCGATGACGGAACCCACGATGACCTTCGCTTTCATCTTGACCGGAATACGCCTGTCGTCGTTCGTGAACCAGACCCGAATATTGCCTTCGTTCAGGAAAATGCCCTGAAACGGCATGATCGCCAGCGCACGGATCGCTTCGACCTCGCCCCAGGGTCCGAGGACCTTTTCGATTGCTTCGATCCTGACCTCAAGGCGGTAATTCTTCTTGTCATGATGCACCGTCATGAACTGGGAGAACCCCGGCTGCAGAACAGGTACGTGACGGACCGCGTAGAGACAGGAAATCGAATCGTGCGTGGCAGCCGGGATGGGGATTGTCGAGGGCACTCCATCCTTGATCGCCAGGACATTGCCCTGGGGCTGGTGGAACGTGACGTCGAAATCGTTCTTGCGCCTGCCTTCCCGCCTGCGGAACAGCAGCCGCCTGGGCAACAGGGTGTTCGCATCCACGATGGATTCGACCCGGTTGTCCACGGCGTAAAACTTGGTCACGAGGGGGCTGGAGGTTGCCGTGGTCCCATACCGCACCGTCTCTCGGCCGTCCAACTCCGGCCCGGGACCAGCCTCCATGACGGCGGTGGCAGCGTGCAGGCCCATCCACGACACCCGGTAGATCAACCGCTCGCCCTGGGCAAAGGACGGCCCTGGGGACGGCGGACCATCGGTCGCGTCGGCCCCAGGGGCCGCAAGGACGATGCAGGCGATCAGGAGGAAAAAGGTGCGACGAAGGAGGGGGGCAGCGCAGGAGGAGAGCGGCACCGTCAGATCGCGAGCGAGCGGCGCGTCTCGGCCAGCTCGGTTTCGATCATGGTCCGGATAGCCGTGAGGCGGTCTGGAGCGGAGGCTTCACAGCGGAGCACGAGGGCAGGCTGCGTATTGGAGGCCCGGATCAATCCCCACCCGTCCTCGAATACGACCCGGACACCGTCGATCGTGATGACCTCGCGAATCTTGAGCCCTCGTGCCGGACTTGCGGCCTTGGCCCGCTCCAGCAATCTGGCCTGGACCTTTTTCACGAGGTCGAACTTGACCGCATCGGGGCACTCCACCCGAATCTCCGGCGTCACGGATGTCCCGGGAAGGTCGGAGAGCAGGGCGGAGAGCGGCCGGCCGGACTTGGCGAGGATTTCGATCAGGCGGCAGGAGGCGTAAATCGCGTCGTCGTAGCCGAAATAGCGGTCCGC
>JBFGRH010000235.1:0-3632 GCA_041563795.1 Nitrospiraceae bacterium
GTTCTGTTCCATAGCCGTGAGTCTGAGAGAAGGCCGTCGTCAAGTCAAGGGAAGGCACGCGTCACGATGTGGCTCCCCACGCGGTTATGCGGTACAATCGCCGCGATGCAGGAGATCGCGCTCGTTCTCGCCACCATCGTCGGTGTCGGTGTCCTGGGCTTTCTCACCACCATTCTCACCCCACGGCTCATGACGACGATCGGCCTGGTGATACTGGCGCTGGGCCTGCTGGTCGGCATCCCGACGGGGTTCTGGTACCACGTCCTCCTCTACCGCATCCTGTCGGTCCGCATGGCGCTGCCACGCAAATGGTGGTGGTCGCCGGTCGATCTCCATCCGCACCTGACCGGGCCGGAACTGGTCCGTCTGAAACCCTGGTTCACGATCGGCGGCATCGGATTCTTTCTCTCGGTGGTCGGCGGCCTTGCCGCCATGGCCGGCCTGCTCGTACGATAGGCGCATGCTTCCGGACACCGTCCGATTCGGGACCAGCTCATGGGCCTACGAAGGATGGAAGGGACAGGTGTACCAACAGCCCTACCCGAAAAGCCGCTTCGCGAAAGCCTGCTTGAAGGAGTACGCGGCCTATGAACATGGCGGGAGGCGCCTGTTCCGGACCGTCGGCGTGGATCACAGTTTCTACCGGCCGCCCACTGCGGCACAGTGGAGCGACTACGCCGTGCAGGTGCCGGACGATTTTCGGATCTGCGCGAAAATCTGGGAAGAGGTGACGATTCCCGCTTTCGCCGGACATCCCCGCTACGGACAGAAAGCCGGCAAGCCGAACCCGCGCTTTCTGGATGCCGCACTGTGCGAAGAGCTGGTCCTGGCTCCCGCGCGCACCGGGCTGGGGAACCGCGCCGGCCCCATGATTTTCGAGTTTCAGCGTTTCGGCCTGGATCCTGAATCCTTCATCCTCGCCCTGGACCGTTTTCTGTCCAAGCTGCCCGTCGGGCATCCCTATGCCGTCGAAGTGCGCAATCCCGCCATCCTCGGGCCCCGGTACCGCGACGTCCTGACGGCCCATGGTGTGGCTCACGTCTACAACCACTGGAGTTTCATGCCGCCACTGGCGAAGCAGCACGAACGGATGGAGCGTTTTACGGCTCCTTTCACTGTCCTTCGCCTGCTCACGCCCCTCAAGATGTCCTATGAACAGGCCAAGAAGCGGGCGGGCCGCTACGACAAAATCGTGGGCGAGCTCCCCGAGATGCGACAGGATACGATCGGTCTGGTCACGCAGGCCGTCGCAGGGAATCGTCAGGCCTATGTGCTCGTCAACAACCGGGCCGAAGGCAACGCCCCGTCGACCATCCAGGCCATCGCCGCCGAACTGGAAGCTCAGATGCCGTCCTGACCGGCCGAATCGGCCCGATTGCCGCCCCTGCCGTGCCGTGGTAGCATCAAATCATGCCGAGGGTTGGGTGCAGAGCCTTCGGTGATGCCTCGTCTTCAACCGGTCGCAGCCCCTTAGGAGGTGGATTCGTCTTGAAGCCTCCGTCCTCCCCGCGCATCGTCGCCGTACTTGCCGGCATCCTCATGTGTGGAGATGCGCCACCGGCACCTGCGGCCGATCAGAATCGGCTCGAGCTCTCGGGCGCCTACCGGTATGCGTATCGGGAGCCGGTCAGCCTTGCGGAAGCCAAAAAGATTGCGTGCTCGGAAGCCGCCCGCCTCTCGGTGGATTCGTCACGGTTCTTCCTGGATGCGACCGCACACGTGATCGATCCGCCTCTCCTGAACGCCATCGTGAAGAAGCTCCTGTCCGGCCCTCTCAAGAACGTGCACATCGTCGAGCAATCAGACAAGGGCCGGACGGTTTCCTGCAAGGTCAGCGGGTATCTGGACCAGGAGGAGGCCAGGGCGGTCATTGTTGCTGAACTCAGCCGGGGACCCGCCGGCGAACCGCCCGGGTTGGACCAGAACCGGGCATTGAAAATCCTGAGCGCGCAGGACGGGAAAGACAACACGGTCCTGGTCGTGTACAAGGCGCTCAAGCGGCTGGACTGGTTAAGCACCGCCTACGAGGGCAGCCTGCGGGAGACCGCCGATGTGATGATCGAGTACTTTAACGAGCAGGGCAACCGGATCGGCGCCGACCGCCACCCCGCGCGCATCCAGCCGGACGGCACCGAGGTGATGAATCCTGGCGAGATCAGTTCCCGCACGTTCAGAAAGCCGCCCGGCACGAAATCCTACCGGGTCTGGCTGGTCAAATAGCTCCGCAATTCGAATCGGCCGTCCGTCCGCTGGTCGGCCTCCTCATTTATCTGTGCTAATGGGCGGCAGGTTGATCCCGAACCGCTCCAGCCCCATGATCACGGTCAGCGCCGCCGGCGAATGCTGCACGATTTCCTTCTGCACCTCGATTCGCCGCAAGTCCACAAATTCTGGCGCGGTCAGCCCGAGCTGCTCCCGATAGGCCCGGTCGGCGATCCCGCGCTGCTTCTCCGCCTTCTCGCGGGCTTCTTCGGCCTTCTGGAATTCGATCATCGTGATACGCCGCTGCTCCTGCTTGATGGTCTCCGCGGTCTGCTCCAGCACCCCCTTGGGCGGCAGGATGCTGCCGACGACGACCCGGTTCAGCACCAGCGGCATTTTGTGCTTGTCGATGATCTTGGTGCGTACTTCCTGATCGATGGCATCCTGCAGCTTCGTCCGGATGGCCGGCCTCGTCGTCAACTCGAAGAGCGGGTACTTCTGAACTTCCTCGCGGACGATGGTGCGAAATGCTTCCTTGACGTTGTTCACGTACCAGTGCGGGCCGAAGCGGGAGACCAGGTCAGGCGAACGGCCCGCCATCACATTGGCGATGAAAAACGCGTCGAATGACACGGGCGCGTTCTCCGACGAGATGATATCGAAATGCTCCGAGTACTGGATCGGGCGGATGTCGACGTCGATGACCTCCGTCGTCACGGCCACCATCTGCCGTCCGGTGCCGATGGGAACCGGATCCACGCCGCCGTGGCCGAAGAGGAATGGTTTCTCGACCAGCACCCCCTCGTGCCCGGCGTCGATCGTGGCGTAGATACAGCCCAAGAGCGAAAACGACAGCGCAATCGCTCCGATCATTCCAATCGCCCTCATTGCGCGCATGATCCCCTCCCGGTTGCGTGCTTCTCTCTTGAAGCACAGTTCCTATCCGACACAGACCCCTGCATGTTCCTTCGAGTGAGTATTCACAGCAGACGCTGGCTTCAGCTTATGGGCAGATGCGCGGCGAGTCAACAGACCCGCCACGGTATCCATGCAGAAGAAACAATGGGGCAACGGGGACGATTAGAAAATCCCGGCTTGACGCTGCAACCACCTGACGTACTTGATGATTTCATCCACATCGGCGGCGGTCACGGTGGAAATCTTCGGCATGTCGCCGAACTGCCAATGGTGCGCGCGGACCCCCAGCGTGGCGGCCCGCTGGAACGCGGCGTCGCCGTGGTGGTTCGGTTCGTAGATCTTATGAACGAACGGAGGCCCCTGGGACGTCCCCACGCCACGCTCACCGTGGCAGCGGGCGCAATTGGCAACGAACGCGGCCTCCCCCTTCTTGAATTCCGCCGGGGTCGGGGCCGGTTTCGACGCGGGCCATGCAGCTTGCGGACACAGCACCACCGCGGCCAGCAGCGCCA
>JBFGRH010000236.1:0-3586 GCA_041563795.1 Nitrospiraceae bacterium
ACGCAGCCGGTGCCCTGTTCCAGCGTGACGAAACCGCCGAGGAGCACCGGGGAGGTTCCGTCGGACAAGGGCCGTCCGGCCTGGAGCTTGTCAAATGCCCTCCCCTTCGCCACCCCCAGCACGGTGTGCTTCGACAGCCCGCAGGCCTTGGCCACAGTATCGACCAGGGGCTTGGCGATCACGTAGACCTCCTCGCCCGCCTGAACGAAGGCATAGTCATAGTCGGGATGAAGGCACAGGGCCTGGTTTGCGGGAAGGGTCCAGGGAGTCGTCGTCCAGATGACGACCGAGACAGACTTCACGCCGGTTGGTTTCAGACCGAATTGTTCCGCCAGACGGGCAGGCTCCTGAACAAACGGAAACTTCACATAGATCGACGGCGAGGTGTGGTCTTCGTACTCGACTTCCGCTTCGGCCAGGGCCGTCCGGTCCTGCGTGCACCAGAGCACGGGTTTCAACCCCTTGTACACCCCGCCCCTGGCGACGAACGTCCCGAACTCGCGCAGGATCGTCGCTTCGTAGGCCGGGTGCATCGTCAGGTAGGGGTGCTCCCAATCGCCCAGCACGCCCAGCCGCTTGAACTCGTCGCGCTGGATCGTGACGTACTTCTCCGCGTAGTCGCGGCAGAGTTTTCGGATGGCCGAGGCATCGAGGTCCTTCTTCTTGTCCCCCAATTCCTTCATCACCTGATGCTCGATCGGCAGGCCGTGGCAGTCCCACCCCGGGACGTAGGGAACGTGGAAACCGGCCATCGTCTTCGACTTGACGATGATGTCCTTGAGGATTTTATTCAGTGCGTGGCCGATATGGATGCGCCCGTTCGCATAGGGCGGGCCATCGTGCAGCACGAAAAGCGGGCGCTTGTTCTGCCCGGCCTGCTCCTGGATCCGCTCGTAGAGGTGCTCCTCAGCCCAGCGGGCGAGCATCTCCGGCTCCCGCTGGGGCAGGTTCGCCTTCATCGGGAAGTCGGTCCTGGGCAGGTTGAGTGTTGCCTTGTAGTCCATGGACTGGCAGCAGCCTCTCGATACCACCTATTTCAGTCGCCGGCGCAGCCGGTCGGCTGTACGCGGCAGTTAGACCCCCATCAATAAACTGATATACACAACTGATGCGATGAAACCGAGTGCGCTACGTACAGCATGCAGCATGCCCCACCTCTCCAAGAGCGCGCGAGTCTCACTCGAATCAAGGTCGCGATCGGGTGCCAATAGCCGGTGATTAGTGGGCATGATTGCGATGAACGTGAATGGAACAACCAACCCGATGAACACCGCGCCAACACACCACATGATGCCGCCACCGAGTACCCACACCGCAATTCCGGCGACAAATCCGAGAACAGCCAGGGATCCCTGCATGACTGACGCGCGCTTGTAGCTCGGCGCCCAAACAGTTACGGCGATTTTCGTGCCGCAGCCCATTCGCGCGGGATGCTCGACGACATTGACATAGATGGCTGCCCCGGCGAAGAGAGTAGCACTCAAGCTTGCAATGAACTGCAAGACGGTAATCATGCTTGCTCCTCCACAAATTTCTGGGCTTAGCAACGAATTTACGGGTGAATATACCGGAACGAATGGGGGAGGACTAGCCCTAACTCACCGCCATCATTCGATCGAGTGCGATCTTGGCCCACCGCTTGTCGTCGTCCGGCACGACGATGTGGTTGACCACGTGGCCGTCGGCCAGATTCTCCATCGCCCAGCAGAGGTGCGGCGCATCGATGCGGAACATGGTGGCGCACTGGCAGACCGTGGAGGAAAGGAAATACACATGCTTGTCGGGCTGGTCCTTCTTGAGCCGATTGACCAGGTTCAATTCCGTGCCGACCGCCCAGGCCGTGCCGGCCGGCGCCGCGCTCACGGTGCGGATGATGTATTCGGTCGAGCCGACGAAGTCGGCCTTGTTCACCACGTCTTCGTGGCATTCCGGGTGCACGATGACCTTGATCTCCGGCTGCTTCTTCCGGACAAAGTCCACGTGCGCAGGCTGAAACATCTGGTGGACGCTGCAGTGCCCCTTCCAGAGAATCAACCGGGCCTTCCGGATCGCGTCGGGGCTGTTCCCGCCGTTCGGCAGGAAGGGGTCCCAGACGATCATCTGTTCACGCGGCAACCCCATCTTGTTGGCCGTGTTGCGGCCGAGATGCTCATCGGGAAAAAACAGGATTTTCTCGCGCCGCGCCCAGCCCCACTCCATGACCGCCCGCGCGTTGGAGGAGGTGCAGGTGATGCCGCCATGCTCGCCGCAGAAGGCCTTCAACACGGCCGCGGAATTCACGTACACCGCGGGGAGGACAGCCTCCTCGACCGGCAGGAGGCGGCCCAGTTCATCCCAGCAGGCATCGACCTGTTCAATGGCCGCCATATCGGCCATGGAACAGCCGGCGGCCATGTCCGGCAGAATCACGGTTTGCTTGGAGCGGCTGAGGATGTCGGCCGTTTCGGCCATGAAATGGACGCCGCAAAAGACGACGTAGGGCCGATCGGAATGCTGCTGCGCCAGCTTGGCGAGCAGGAGGGAATCCCCCCGGTAATCGGCGTGTTCGATGACTTCGTCGCGCTGGTAATTATGCCCCAGCACCATGACCTTGCTGCCGAGCGCGCGCTTGGCCTCGACCGTCCGCCTGAACAGTTCTTCGGCGGGACGTCCCTGGTAGTCCGTGATGGCCCTCGGCGCTGTAACAACGGCTTTCATGTGGTACACCCCTCCCCACCATCGCGTTCGGCGTTTTCGTGCAATCTTACTGAAACCGGCGATATCGTGGGTGAGTTCTCATTGTACGCGAGGAATTTCAGACAATCAATCTGGGAATCTGTCCAATATTGGCCGCTCTACTGCGGCGAATGATCCGCGACCATCTGCGTCGTCCTCGGCCCGAACAAATCCTCAATGTATTCCAGCGAATACACCTCCGGTTTTTCCTGGCCTGCGGCCTCGCATCTGGTCACGCCTCCTTCGCCTCGTCACGAACGGCAATACCGGACAGACTCCTCGGTTGACAAGGCTGAAAAATGGGGTGTACGATCTCCGACCAGCTAGGGGGGCCTTGCGGCTGAGATGTAGCCGATCGCGCTACACTCCCTCTGAACCTGACCTGGATAATGCCAGCGTAGGGAAGCAGACAGCACGTTGGGCGTTTCCGGTCATCCCGCCGCAATCCTTCCCAGCCTACATTATTCATGACGGTTCGTAGCGAAACCGTCACGCTCGTTGAGCTGGTTAAGCCAGTTCGGCCTGTTGTCCGTTACCGGGAATAACAAGCCCGACGGGCATAACAGGCCTAACTCGGAGCCATTTTCAGCGTATCGGCGGCTGCAGTAGATGCGTTCATGGACAATGTAGGCGAGTGCGGCTTTTATATGTGGAGCAGATGCAGTACTCAGTACACAGTTTTCCGTCGTCGGCTTTGGAGAATGCAAGAACTGAGGACTGAATACTGAGAAGTTCGGTTCACAGAAAGGATCTTGTTATGAGCAACGCCCACGCCAAAGGAAACGGGTCGGGAAACGGCCGGACAGCGGTCGATACCTCGCTGACGACAACCCCCTTCGCCGCCTCTCAGAAAGTCTATGTCGAAGGCACC
>JBFGRH010000237.1:0-3584 GCA_041563795.1 Nitrospiraceae bacterium
CGCTCCGGCGGCGTGCAACGCAAGGCCCGCCGCATTGTCTGCTGGATCATGGTTTCCTCGCCCATGATCTTCAGCAGCTGCTTGGGGTAGAGATGCCGGCTGAGCGGCCAAAATCGCGTGCCGCTTCCTCCGGCCATGATGACCGTATACAGGTGAGGAATCGACGTGGAGGATTGAACCATGTCTGCCTCTACACCTTCCAGGGGCTTTTCCCCTGCGCCTCCAGAATCATCTCCGCCACTTCCCGACCCGCACCCTCCCCACCCTTCGCGCGACAGACATAGATCACAGTCTTGCGGACATCCGGCAGCGCATCCGCCGGCGAGGCCGAAAATCCGACAGCGCGCAGGGCGACCACATCATTGATGTCGTCTCCCATGTAGGCGATCTGCCTGAGCGTCAGTCCATGCCGGACCGCCATTGCGCGCAGAACCGAAAGCTTGTCGGTAACGCCCTGATGCACTTCCGGAATCGCCAGCTTTTCCCCGCGCCGGACCACCAGCTTGGTCGCCTCCTGCGTCACGAGCGCGGTAACCAGCCCGGCTCGCTGGAGCAACTTGATGCCCATGCCGTCGCGCGTGTTGAATTTCTTCAACTCGTCTCCGGATTCCGTGTAATACATGCCGGCATCCGTCAAGACCCCGTCTACGTCAGTAGCAAACAGGCGGATGTCCTTGAGTGCTTGTGCGCGCGACACGGACCTTGCGCTTTTCTTGCTGGTTTCGCGTTTGGGTTTCGGCATGGAGTGTCAGCGTGCGTGAATGATGGAACCGGAGCTTAGCAAATCCCCTCGCGGGAACACAATTAGCGTTGGCGGGACGACTTCTGGAATTCGATATCGGCTTCGACCATTTCCTCGGCCAGTTGTTTGAATTTCACCTGGCAGGACCAACCCAGCTTCTGCTTGGCCTTGGTGGCATCGCCCAGCAGCAGTTCGACCTCAGCCGGGCGCAGCAGTTGCGGATCCAGGATGACATGGTTGCGGTAGTCGAGCCCGGCATAGGCAAACGCGGCCTCGGCGAACTCGCGGACCGTGTGCTGTTCGCCGGTGGCAATCACATAATCGTCCGGCTCACCCTGCTGGAGCATCATCCACATCGCACGGACATATTCGCGCGCATGGCCCCAGTCTCGCCGCGCATCCAGATTCCCCAGGTGCACTTCCTTGGCCAAGCCCAGCTTGATTTTCGCCACATGGGACGTGATTTTCCTCGTTACGAACTCGAAGCCCCGACGAGGCGACTCGTGGTTGTAGAGAATTCCGGACCAGGCCTTGATTCCGTAGGCTTCGCGGTAGTTCCTCGTCAGGTCGAATCCCGCGACCTTGGAGATGCCGTAGGCCGAGCGCGGATGGAACCGCGTCTGCTCGGTTTGCGGGACTTCGGCAACCTTGCCGAACATTTCGCTGGATGCGGCGAAATAGAAGCGGCATTCCGGTGTGGATTCCTTGAGCGCTGCCAGCACGTAATGCGTCCCGTTGATATTCGTATTGAGGGTGGAGAATTCGTCCTCGAATGAATAGGCCACGAAACTCTGCGCAGCCAGATGGTAGCACTCATCCGGCTTCACGTCCTGGAACACACGGAAAATGCTGGGAAAACTTTCCATCGACGCCGCGTGCAGACGAAGCCGGTCCTTGAACGGGAGAAGACGCCACAGACGGTGCTCCGGATCCTCGATCGCCACCCGCCGCACGATGCCGTGCACTTCGTAACCCTTCTCGAGCAGCAGCTCCGCCAAGTACGACCCGTCCTGACCCGTGATGCCCGTGATCAATGCCCGTTTCATTCCGATCTCCTCCCCTACGCCGACGCGTTTGCCATACTGTGTTTAATGAACCGCCCGAGCGCATCCTTCCAATGGGGCAAACTGATCCCGATATCAGCCAAGACGCGATTCGAGAGCACGGTATAAAACGGCCTTTCGGCAGCCCGTTTCGACTCCGCAGTCGAGATAGGCTGCACATGGGCGGGGGATCCCATCAGGGACACGATTTCACGGGCAAACTCGTACCAGGTGCAATCCCCGGCTCCCGTCGCGTGCACGATGCCCTTTAAGTTTGTGTCAAGAACCTGCTTGATGGCCAATGCCAAATCCCCCGCGTGCGTCGGGCAGCCGCGCTGATCGGACACGACCCGGAGTTCCGGTTGCTCCGACGCCAGCCGCATGATGGTTTTGACGAAATTCTTGCCGTGGGCACCATAGAGCCACGCCGTCCTGATGACCAGCGTGTTCGCGCAGTGCTTCAGTGCCCGCTGCTCACCTTCATGCTTGGACCGGCCGTACACATTCAATGGATGGGGTTGGTCCTTTTCTCTGTATGGCACTCCCTGGCGTCCATCAAACACATAGTCGGTCGAGAGATAGAAGAGGCGCGCGCCGGCAGCCGCTGCACCTCTCGCCACTCGCTCGGTCCCTTCCGCGTTGATTGCCATGGCCCGTTCCGGCTCGCGCTCCGCCCCATCGACATCAGTATAGGCCGCGGCATGAATCACGACCTCTGGCCGCGGGGCGGCTATGGACGCCTCGACGCCTGGTTTTGTCAAATCAAAGTCTGGAACGTCCAGCAACGTGAGCGGATAATCCTGCAACACCTGTTGCAGTTCATGCCCCAACTGGCCCTTTGCTCCGGTAATCAGGATGCGCATGCGGTCCCATTGTTCAGTCGCTGACGGTACATCTGCTCATAATAGGCCTTGAACTCGCCGGATTTGATCTTCCTCCACCAGCCCTCGTGCGATCGGTACCACTCCACCGTGTCGCGCAGGCCCTGCTCGAACGAGAGAGTCGGATCCCAACCCAAGGCCTGTAAACGGCTGCAGTCCACGGCATACCGGCGATCGTGCCCTGGACGGTCCTGCACGAGCCGCAGAAGCGACTTCGGCTTACCTAAATAAGCAAGTATAGCCTCCGCCACAGTCAGATTTTCCTGCTCGTTCCCCCCGCCGACGTTGTACACGGTTCCCGGCTCGCCGTGTTGCAGGACGTGCTCGATCGCCGCACAGTGGTCGAACACGGAGAGCCAGTCCCGTCGGTATTTCCCGTCCCCATATAATGGAAGCGGCTGGTCCTCGATGGCGTTGGTCACAAAGAGCGGGATGAACTTTTCCGGGTACTGGTTGGGGCCATAGGTATTGCTCCCGCGCGTGATCAGGACAGGAAAGCGGTACGTCGTCCAATAGCTGAGCGTCAAGAGGTCTCCGCCAGCCTTGCTGGCGGCATAGGGGCTCCGGGGAGCCAGCATATCCGTCTCCATCGAATGGCCGGTCTCCACACTGCCGTAGACCTCGTCGGTGCTGACCTGCAAAAATCGCATCACGCCCGACCGGCGGGCCTCTTCCAACAGCACACCGGTACCCACGACATCGGTTCGCGCAAACGAGGATGGATCGAGAATGGACCGATCCACGTGGGTTTCCGCGGCACAATTGATCACGCCCTCAATACGGTGCTCCTTGAGCACCTCTGCAACCACCTTGGCATCACAGATATCACCATGAACGAAGACGTAGCACTGGTCGTTCCCAATGTCCGTCAAGTTGTCCAGGTTGCCCGAGTATCGCAGTGCATCCAGATTGACGACG
>JBFGRH010000238.1:0-3568 GCA_041563795.1 Nitrospiraceae bacterium
CGCGCGCGAATCGGACTCGCTCACCGGCCTGCATGTCCAGACCTACGGTCGGCTGGACGATTGCGACTTCGGTATCACGCTCCGGGCCATCGACCCGCACGAAAACGGGACGGGCCGCCTGCTCGTCGTCCTCGCCGATATCATCGCCCGCAACTTCCCCGGAACCTGCCTGTCGGGCAACCAGATCATGGAAGGCGACGAATGGCTGGGAGAACCCAACCCGGGGCGGACAGCCACGTTTGACGAATTAAATCCCTAACATGTGCTGAAGAGCGACGGGGCTAGTGGGAGGACGGGAGGGAGCCGTTCTTGGGGCCATGGTCGTGCCCGTTGTGCTGCCCGTTCTTCTGATTGATACATTCCACCAGATGCCAGAATCGCAGGGGGTTGACCATTTCCTTCTTGGCCACCTGCAGCGAGGTGCCTTCCAGCACGTGGTGCAGCGCCAGGTCGGTCCGGAACCCGATGTGCTTGCAGAGCGGGGAGATCACTTTTTCGACGGCGGCGATCAGTTTGTTGCCGTTGCTGAAATGGTTGAGCAGGATGATCCGTCCCCCGCTGCGGCAGACCCGGATCATCTCGGCCATCACCAGCCGGTAATCCGGCACGGCCGTGACGACGTAGGCGGCCACGACGGTATCGAAGCTGTCGTCCTTAAACTCCATTTTCCCCGCGTCCATCCGGTGCAGGTCGACATGCACCAGCCGGTGCGCGACCGCCCGCTTCCGTGCCTTCTCCAGCATGCCGTCGGAGAGATCGATGCCCGTGACGCGGCAATGGGACGGATACAGCGGCAGGGAGAGGCCCGTGCCGACGCCCACTTCCAGAATCCGTTCGCCGGGGGGGATGTTCAGGTTGCGGACGGCCGATTCCCGGCCTTCGTGAAACACCTTCCCGAAAATGTGGTCGTAGACCGACGCGTAGTTCGAGTAGACCCGCTCGACTTTTTTCAGATCCATACGAAAGAGGAATCCTGCCAAGAAAACAGTGCGCACGAAAAAGCGCGCCTAATCTAGCGAATCGTACCTTGAGAGTCAACCTCCATGAATAAAGTCGTGAGTGGGCGATGTGATGATGGGGTGATGTCGGCGGGACCGGCCGCGGCGTCGCTTTCCCCGCACATCGCCATTTCACCAAATCATCAGATCATACTTTCGAAGGTGTGCTATCGTACCGGCCCATGCTGCTGGCCGGACTCTTTGCCGGATGTCTGTTTGTCGCCCTGGTCGCCGCCGACTGGTGGCAGTTCCGGCGACTGACCGCGTCGGCCGCCTGGTACGGCTGTCCCGTCGCGCGCGCGGAGGACACCGTCCCGGTCGAGCCGGACCGAATCCTGTCTGTCGGGTCCGAAGCCGAGGGCGTCTTGCAGCTCGACCATGGAATCGCCCGCTGCTTTCCCAACGAGCGCCGCATTGTGTTGCGTCCCCATTCGGGCCGCGTCACATCGCGATTCCGGACCGCATGGCCGCTCAAGGGGACGATTGAACTGGAGGGGGAAGGCGGCCAGGCCCGTTTGCGCTGCGTCAAGCTGATGCCCTGGTCATCGGCCCTGCTGACGCTGCTCTGGTTCGCAGTCGTCGGCGTCGGCACCCTGGCCTTCGTGGTCCGTTTCCTGGCGGGCGGCGACGCCCTCTCGCTCGGCAGCCTGCTGCTCGTCCTGGGAGTCAGCGGCGTGGGGCTCCTGGTCCTGGTGTTCGGGCTGGTGACCGTGTCCCTGGCCTACCGGCTGGAGAATCAGCGGCTGATGGAAGCGTACGGGGAGTTGCGGGCAGCGTTGCGCCTGCCTACGAACGAAACGCGCTGAGGAAGTGTTCGTACTCCTCGGGCAGATCCCCGGTCTGTCCGGATTTGATGAGCCCCGCGATAATCCCGCGGTGTTTCTGATTGAGCCCCGAATCGGCAAAGGCCTTGCGGTACGCCGCCCACCGGCCGGCCGCATCCGAGACGAGGCGCGTCTGCTCCTCCGGCGTGTGCGCCTTCAGCGCGGTGGTCAATTGCACGATCGCCTTTTCCACGCTGTGGTAGGGCGGGGCCAGCTTGAGGCGGGCGTAAAAAGTCTCGAGGTGCTGCCGGAATTCCTCGCGGAGCATCTGGATCGGGTCGGGTGAAGCCGGGTGCGCCATCGGCCGGAGCATACGGTCTCGCCCCGGGCGAAGGCAAGCCGGCCGCAGTATGTTATGATTTGACTCGTGCCGAAGCCAACCGCCTATGACCTCCCCGACAGCCCGACCCGCGAGCGGATCAAAACCGTCGCGGTCGAGGCGGCGCGCCGGGCCGGCGTGATTCTGAACGACTACGCCAGGAACGGCTTCCGCGTGGAGCACAAGGACGCGCTCAACCTGGTCACCGACGCGGACACCCATTCGGAGCAGGCCATCGTCGACGCGATCGGACGCTCGTTCCCCGATCATGAAATTCTGGCGGAGGAGCGGGGGCGGGCGGGCAGCAAGTCCGATTTCAAATGGATCATCGACCCGCTCGACGGCACGACCAATTTCGCGCACGGGTTTCCGGCCTATGCCGTCTCAATCGGCGTGGAGTACCGGGGCCGGTGCGTCCTGGGCGTCGTCCTGGATCCGACCCGGCAGGAGCTCTTCGTCGCCGAGGCCGGGGGTGGCGCCACGTTAAACGGGGCCCCGATCCACGTCTCGCCCACGCCCAAGCTCGATGGCGCGCTGCTGGTCACCGGGTTTGCCTACGACATCCGCGTCAGCAAGCGGAATAACCTCGATCACTTCGCCAATTTCGCCGTCCGGGCGCAGGGGCTCCGGCGCATGGGGGCCGCCGCGATCGACCTGTGCTACGTCGCCTGCGGCCGGTTCGACGGATTTTGGGAGCTGAAGCTCAATCCCTGGGACACGGCGGCGGGGTCATTGATGGTCGCCGAAGCGGGCGGGCGCATGAGCGACTTCTCGGGCAGACCGTTTTCGATCTACGGCCTTGAGCTCGTGGCCAGCAACGGGGCCATTCACGACGAGATGGTGGAAGTGCTCGACCGGCCTTCGGTATGATGCCTCCAGAACCGGATAGGTGAGATGACCACGCGAACCAAGCCAGATCAACCGGGCCAGCCTGAAAACGGCAAGCCCGCCGCCAAGGACGTCGAACTCCTGCACGTCCTCATCGCCCGCGCGGGCAAGCAGGTGTCCGCGCAATGGGCCATGCATCCCCAACTCAAGACGGACCTGAAGCCCGAAGAACTGAAAGAAGTCACGGAGCTGATGGCCAAGGTCACGAATATCGTCGGCACCCGCTTCTCCGAGGTGCTAGCCGAAGCCGAACCGGACAAGCCTGGAACCGCCTGAAACCGTGCCGGGTGCGTCACGCGCCTTCCGATCGGGTCACTTGTTCCACATCATCCATCACTCATCACGAGGAGTTCATCATGGATACGTACTACCATCCGCACGACCTGGGCAAGTTCGCCGACATGGGCAAGGGGAACAAGGAGCTGTGGGAGAAATTCTCGAGCTACTATGCGGCGGTGTTCAAGGAGGGCGCGCTCACGGAGCGGGAGAAGGCCCTCATCGCGCTGGGCGTGGCCCACGCCGTGCAGTGTCCCTACTGC
>JBFGRH010000239.1:0-3511 GCA_041563795.1 Nitrospiraceae bacterium
CCGCGGAACGTTGAGCGTGTTTGTCAGTGCGATGGGATACTCCAGAAACCCCGACTCGGCGACCCAGGCCAGACCGGTCATCTCGCCGGTCCCGTTGAGCACGAAGGAGCCAGCCGGAACCTTCTTGTGCCAGACGTCCTCGCGCGGCACGATCACGGTGACGCCGGTGCGGACGGGGCCCTGGCCCGGCTTCAAGGCGCCCTCTCCCCGATTCAGGGTCACCTGCCCGACCTTCACTCCGGCCACGTCGGTGATCGCATTCAGCGGGCCCGGCTGATACCGTCCGATGGTGATGCCGATCTCCCTCGCGCGCTGACGGATGTCCTCCGCCGCGCCGGCCGAAACGGACAGCGTGCCGAGCGTGGCCAACAGGGCCATGCCCGCGAGACCGACATGCTGAAGCCGGTCAGATCTCATACAACGACTCGGGACGCGGGACGACCACCCGCAGGCCCGGATGCTCGGCCTCCATGGCCGCTCCCAGCGACAGGGCCTGCTTTTCCTCGCCGTGCACGACGAAGACCTTCCCCGGCAGCGGCTTGATGGCCCGCAGGTAGGCCAGCAGATCGTTCCGGTCTGCATGGGCCGAGAGGCCGTTGAACCGCACGACCTGCGCACGCCGAGGGGTGGCCACGCCGAAAATCGGCACGACATCCCAGTTCTCGACCAGTTTTCTCCCCAGCGTATGCTCGGCCTGGAATCCGACGATCACGATCACGTTGGCTTCGTCCTGAATCGCATGCTTCAGGTGATGCAGCACCCGTCCGCCTTCGCACATGCCGGAGGAGGCGATGATCACGCAGGGCCCCTTCATCGCGTTCAGCTTCTTGCTCTCGACCGCCGACGACACGTAGCGAATGTACCGCGCGCCAAAGGGATCGCCCTCCGACGTGAAGGTCTTGAACGTCTCGTCGTCGTAATACTCCGGGTGCTTGCGAAAGATCTCCGTGGCTTTGGTGGCGAGCGGCGAATCGATGAAAATCGGCAGGGGCTCGATCCGGCCCCCGCGGACCAGTTCCTTGATCCGCATCACAATGTCCTGCGTCCGTCCCACGGCAAACGCCGGCACGATGATCTTGCTCTTGTGCGCCCTGGCGTGCGCGATCAGCTCCACGATCCGCTTGTTCTGCGCCGCGAGGTCCGTCTCATGCAGCCGATCGCCGTAGGTGGACTCGATGATGAGGACGTCGCACGGCGGCGGGCTCGCCGGGTCCCTGAGCACCGGCATGTTCTGGCGGCCGAGGTCCCCCGTGAACAGCACCGTGGTCGTGCCCCCCTTCTCGGACAAGGCCACGCGAACGGCCGCCGAGCCGAGGATGTGCCCCGCGTCGTGGAAGGAGGCCTTGATGCGGGGATGCACCGATACGGCCTCGCCATACCGCGCACCGTTGAATCGCTGGGCGATGCTCCGGACGTCGTCCGCGTCATAAAAGGGCATCCGGCATTGCTTGCCCCGGCGCCGTTCCTTCCTGTTGACGTACTTGCAGTCGTTCTCCTGGATCCGCGCCGAGTCCTCCAGCAGCACCTGGGTCAGGTCGGCCGTCCCCCGCGTCATGTAGACCTTGCCGGAGAAACGGTGGCGGGCCAGCACCGGCAGGACGCCGCTGTGGTCGATATGCGCATGCGACAGCAGGACGGCGTTGACGGCCCTGGGATCGAACCCAAGCTGGCGGTTGCGCCGGTCGCTTTCCCGGCGATTGCCCTGGAACATGCCGCAGTCGAGGAGCACCTGGGCGCTGCTCGTCTGGAGCAGGTGCCGGCTGCCGGTGACCGAGCGGGCCGCGCCATGAAAGGCGATCCTCATCTGCCCGCCGTGACTTCGTTGTTCCTGGCGATCAGGTCCCAGGCCTCCTGCGCCGTTTCGGCGTAGTGGAACAACCTGAGGTCCTCCTCGCCGATCAACCCGGCCTCCACCAGCGCCGGCCAGTTGATCAGGGCGTCCCAGAACGCCCGGCCCATGAGCACGATCGTCAGGCCGGAGACTTTCCCGGTCTGGGTCAGCGTGAGGGTCTCGAAGAGTTCGTCGAGGGTGCCGAACCCTCCCGGGAAGGCCACCAGCGCCTTCGCCCGGAGGAGGAAATGCATCTTCCGGATCGCGAAGTACTTGAACTGAAAACAGAGCGACGGCGTGATGTAGGGGTTGGGGCGCTGCTCCAGGGGCAGCGTGATGTTCAGGCCGACCGACTTGGCGCCCACGTCGGCGGCACCCCGGTTGGCCGCCTCCATGATGCCCGGTCCGCCCCCCGTCACCACCACGTACTCGCAGCGCCCGTCGATCTGGCACGTGGAGGACACCAGCCGGCCGAATTCGCGGGCTTCGTCGTAGTAGGGCGCGAGTTTCACCTGCTGCCGGGCGAGGGCGACGGCCCGCTGCCGCGTCCGATCCTTCGGCTTCTTCGCCAGCGCGGCCCGGGCCTTTTCCAGGCGCGCCTTCGCCTCCGCTGGCGCGACCAGCCGGGCACTCCCGAAGACCACGATCGTCGATTCAATGCCCTCTTCCTGTTGAATGAGTTCCGGCTTGAGCAGCTCGAGCTGCAACCGCACGGGCCGCAACTCGTCCCGCTCCAAGAATGCGATATCCTGATCCGCGCGGCGATAGGACGGAGACTCGTGCAGTCTCTTCATGCGTTTACCCCGAGTCCTGACGGTCTTCGCCATGGGGCAGGATTATAACCGGACGGGCATGGTGCGGCAACGCACGTGCCGGAGCCCCGGTGCGTGTTAGAACGGCCAGGGGTTGAAGCGCGTCGCCGGCGATTGAAAGGCGAAGGCCTGTTCCCGGACGATGCCGCGGGAATCCGTCACGACCTGGAACACGTCCGTTTCAACCTGGCCGCGGGCCATGCTCATCTCGGGCGTCACGGGGGACCAGAAGGCGAGCAACCGTCCCATGTCGATCTTGAAGTACTTGCCGTCACGGAAACGGTAGCGGGCGACCATGAGGTGGCCGGCACCCTTGATCTCGTCGGGTGCTCCCAGCTTCGCGACCACCTCGGCGAGCGAGGTCTGCCCCGGCTGGATGAAGGCGACGTCCTCGGGCTTGATCGGATCGTTCACCGTGAGCCGCCGCCACTGGCAGGACCCCAGCGTGAGGACGACCGCGAGCAGGCAGAGTGCCGTGACGGCCTGGCCCCGCCGCATGCCGTCTTCAATCCCCGAACGGCCAGACCTGGAACTCCAGGCGGTCCGTTCGTTTGCCATAGATCACGTCGTCCACGATCCCGTCGCGATTGAAGAACACGTACAGGTGGTCGCCTTTGATATTGAACCGGGAAATCACCAAGAGGAACCCCATCTTACTGTCGTACCGCCGGTAATGAAAAATGTCCCGGTCGGCCGCATGGATGATCTCGTCCGGCGCCCCGAAGCGGGCGGCCACGTCGGCCCGCGTCGTGGTCCCCTTCTGGAGGGTCGCGATCGCCTCGGCATCGAAGTCCTCTCCGAAGTGGCCGCGAAAAAATGCGCAGCCGTTGAGCAGGCCGAGGCTCGCCACGAGCATCAGCACCATCCC
>JBFGRH010000240.1:0-3485 GCA_041563795.1 Nitrospiraceae bacterium
GTGGGGGACGACTGGACGAACCAGCCGAAGAGCTTCTCGCCATCCTCGGTTTGGAACCAGACCTCTTCCAGCGGCAGGCCGGCGATCCTGGCCCAATCCCGCTCGATCCATGGATGCGGGAAGTAGACGAACAGCTGATCGAGAATGTTGGCCTTACTCCTCATCAGAAATATGCGTGGATCGTGAAAAGCGCCTCATTATCCCGGCGTTCCCGGTGGTTGAACTCGAACCGCAGCGCCGCGTCCTTGGCCAGGGTGTAGCGTAATCCGGTGGACCAGCGGAAGTCGTCCGATTTCTCACCCAGCGGGAATTTCAGGTAGGTGGCCGAAGCCAGCAGCCGCCAGCGGTCCGTCAGATCGGCCAGGACTCCTCCCGTCCCACCGCCTCCGGCCCGGTGTTTTTCTTCAAACGCATGGCTGTAGGTGGCTTCCACTTCGCCGAATCCGAAGAAGTATTCCCGCTTCAGCAGATGGGTTTCAAACGTGAGCCCCGCGCCGCCGTTGGCCACCCCGGCGCTGCAATACCGGCAGTCGTTGTGCCGCAGGGTCTGCATCCCGACGTTCACCTTCCAGGACGGCGACAGGAACAGCGCATCGGCGGGCGTGAGCGACATGACGTTGGCCAGCGTGAGCCGCTCCAGCCTCGTCTGCTCGGCCCGCTCGTAGTGGCGCAACGCGCCGGACAGGAGCTCGATCTGGTATCCCGGGGCGTAGCCTGCCTCAGGGTCCAGCAGGTCATGATAGACCGCGCGCAGGTTCACCTCCTCGAACCATTCATCCTGGCGGTAGCCGGCCCCGACGCCCATGCGGGACGTCCGATGGCCCAGTTCGGGCCTTGTCACGAACGGTTCGATCGGGGTGTCGTCAGACTTGATCTTCAACCGGCTCCTGGCGACCAGCACCTCTCGGTCTCGGCTCTTGTACGTGTCGGCCTCCTGCTCGTGAGTCACGCCCTGGTAGCGCAGGTAATCGGATGCAATATCGAGCATCAAGGCCCGCCGCTCGACCGGGCGCTGCTGAAACGAGGCGTCGACGGCCAGTGACGGGTCTCGCAGAACCTTCCCGAGCACACGACGCTCGTCGCTCGAGAGGCGTTCGTAGCGCCGCCTGATTTGCGTCGTGCGGGCCGGACGATAGACCGCGTCGCCGACGACGCCGGGTTGCGTTATGAGCAGGCGGACGGTGTCGCCGGGAAGCGTCCACCACGTAAATTGGTCGGTCAGGCGCCATGCCGGATTCGCCACCTCCAGCAACGGCAGGAGCTGGTAGGAACAGTTCTCCTTGAAGAAGAAATAATCGAACGAGGCGTTGCCCATCTCCCACACGTGCATCAACATCCGGCGCACCTGCGTGTCCGTCAGATTCAGCCGGTATTCCCAGATGTCCCGGTTTTCGATGTCGCGATATTCTTTGACTTTCAGGTAGTAGGGAATCGCGGAAA
Source organism: Nitrospiraceae bacterium (assembly GCA_041563795.1). Taxonomy (GTDB): domain Bacteria; phylum Nitrospirota; class Nitrospiria; order Nitrospirales; family Nitrospiraceae; genus 2-02-FULL-62-14. Next base: position 1,441 of record JBFGRH010000240.1, read on the forward strand.
AATAGCCCTTATAGCCTCCTGCGATTCCCCGCACGGCGAACATGATACCTTCGTCATCGGGAACCTCCGCCATGAAGTTGATCGTGTAGGCCAGGATCCTGGTCTGCGGCGTCTGCCCCTGTCGGTCCACGCGGAGCAACGTGTGGCCGAACATCGAAGCCGGGTTGTTCATGAAGGCGGAGGGAAAGATCAGCGTGATGGACCGCGGGTTCAGCCCCTCCATCCAGGCTGCGAATTTCCCGCAAGGCTGAGGGGGCAGGCGATGATCATCGAAGGCCAGCCTCTCCTTGAGCCACTGGTAGCGCGCGATGAAGGCGCACTGCGCCGGTTGTTGGGCCTGGCCGATCAGGTCATCGGAAAAGAAAGCGGCAAGCGTCGCGCCGAGTTCGGCCTGCGGGTTCGTCTTGCCGTCCGGAGCAAGGAAGAATGCCGGCCCATCCTGTTCACTGGTCACCCCGCCGAACACATTCTCCCGATAGTGCAGCAGCACGCGCCACTCGCGGCTATCGGCCAGCCTTTCGCTGCGCGCGCGGGTGACGAGCTCGGAAAGGTACGTGAAATCGGTCAGGTCCGTTAGGGCCGGTTCCGGCTCGAGAACGACGAGGAACGCAAGGAGACAGGAAACGGTGGGGAAAAGAAGGGGGCGCCGCGATAAGGATCGGGCGCCCCCACAACCCATTAGCGGGCCATTGAAACTTTTGCCAGCACCGGGTGCTTGGCCATGGTCTCATGCAGCGCCTTGAGCATCGCGGCCGGCGTCGTCTCGCCGGATTCGATCAATGCCGCGTACTTCTCCTGCGTCATCGCGAAGAAGGCCGGCTGCTGCTCCGCCGGAACGCCCATCAAGGTCGCCAACGAGGCCAGGTGCTCTCCGCCGCCCTGGGCCATTTCCTGTGACAGGTTGTCGAAGTTCAGGTCGGCGAACATCGTCGCCTGTTCGGTCGAGGCAAACTTGCCATTGTTCGAACAGCCGAGCGTTCCCGTGGAAATCGCAAAGGTCTGGTTCCCGAGGGTTCCGTTCGTCGTGGCAGCCAACACCTGATGCAGGACGGCTTTCTGGTTGAATATTTGAGCACCCAGTCCGCATCCCGGGCCGTCGCCGTAGCCGGACGAGCCTGGGTTGACCGCCAGGACGGTCCCGGCCTGCCCGCAGATGAAGGCGGTGGCAAGAGAGAGCATGAGTAAGCGTTTCATCATCCATCCTCCTTTGTGGTTAATGATCGCTGCTCCGTGGGGGACGCAGCGCGGCCCAGTATAGCACAGGGTCCACGGCTTCCTATTTCTTCACTTCGTAGGCCAGCGTCGTCTCGGCCCAATCGGCCGGATCCATCGCCCCCAATGTCCGCATCAGGTCGATCAGGAGGGCGGTTTCAGAGGGTTTATACTCCATGAACACGCCCTCGGCCACCCGGCCCTTCAGCAGGGCCACCGGCTGGCGGGTCACGACCACTTTGAGTTTCTCCGACGACGTCGTGCTGCCTGGCAGCAGCCAGGTCTTGAGCTTGACCTTCTTGCTCAGGAGGGCTTCCGAGGGGAAGCGATACTCCTTGTTCGCCTTGAGGAAAGTCTCCGCTTCATGGCTGTTGGGCGCCAGCACGGTGATGTGCTCGTCCGGCCCCACGTTGAAGATATAGAGGTAGGCGTCCTGCGTCGGGATGACGCGCAGCTCGACTTCGTCGCCCTCATTGAAGACGACCCGGTTCAGGCGGGCCGACACCGCAAAGCTTCCCCGCCGCTCGACCGGAATACCCCTGACCTTCGCCTTGAGGCGTGTCTGGTAGAGCGCCCCCTGGTCGTCCTTGGATTCGACCACGCCGCGGCGCAGGAGTTTCTCCTCGACGATCACGCCGCGCACCACGGTATGGATCAGGTCGTCCGCCAGTTGGAAGTTCCTGACGACCGACGAGCTCTTGACGAACGTCCCCACCGCCTGCTCGATGGCCGCGCGACGCGCGGCATCCAGCGACCCGCGCTGGGCCTGTTCCAGCGTCGTGTCCTGCCCCATCGCCACGACGCCCTCGGCCTCCACCCAGATTTCCTGAGGA
>JBFGRH010000241.1:0-3463 GCA_041563795.1 Nitrospiraceae bacterium
GAAGGCCCTCGTTGGACGCGCGCAGTTGAAGTGAGACCGGGCTGCCGCTCGGTAAGAAAAGAAGCTCCTCTGCTAATTAAGAAATAGAAACGGTGACAGACCGCTTGAAAGTCTGTCCCCGTTAACGCTTCGCCACGTTGAGTGGGCCATTCCGACAGTGATGTCCCACAACAATTGACGCTATTCTTAGGAGCGCCTAGACTGCTCACATTGAAAATGGCGAATTCTCACATTTTCTCTTTCGACAGGATCAGGGAAACAATAAATGCTTCGACAGATGTTACGGTTGGTCAAGTATTGGGCTTTGGCTGGCTTGCTTATACCCGTAGTTCTCTTGATTATCGTTCGATCGCAGGGGGGGATCTATGAATGGCCATGGTTGGCATTCGCTCTCTGGCCAACCCAACTGATCGTAGGATCACTTGATGCGGTTTATATCCCTTCTGCATCCATGACGACTAGTACAATTACAGCTCTCATAAGCGCGATTAGTCTCAATGTTGCTTGGTATTCCCTGCTCGGCGCTCTAGTCTGGTGGTTGTTTCAGGGCAAGGTGAAAGGGGGCGATCAAGGGTAGTCAAGCAATCACTTGTGAAATTGACCACTGAACGGGGCGAAGCGTTAAAGGCGACGAGTTTGTCAGCGACTCGTCGCCTTTCATTTTATAAGAGGGGATGGCGCGCTTGAAGCGACTTTGCCGAAGAAGCGGGGGCACCCACCGAGGCTTTAGCGGGCAGGAAAGCTGGAACTGACCAAGGTACCGCGGTCAACGACCGCGGCCGCGGGAATTCCAGAAGGCTTCCGCACGCTAAAGCCCGGGAGGGTCGCTTCGGGAGGCACGGAAGCGGAACAGCGCGACTTCCCCGTTCCGCATTACTCCGATCCCCTTAGCTAGAGCAGGAAGCAGATCGGCAAATCCGCCAGCAGGCACTGCATCCGCAGCGACAGCCGCTGCAACCGTTTGATGTCGTCCGCGGTCGCCTTCCCCGCATCCAGCCCGCGCAGCCAGGATTCGTCCGACTTCATGCTCCTCCGCGACAGGAACGACGTGCCTGGGATTTCCGATTCCTCCCGTGCCGCCAGCCCAGTCAGCGGGCGCAGCGTGGCGATGTCGTCCGCAATTTCCATCCGGTTTTTCTCGAAGCGATAGGGTGTCGTGTCCTGGTCGATCCCCTGCACCAGCTGCTGCAGCCAGCCGACCGTGGCCGCCATCCGCTCATAATGGAGCGTGTCGGGCAGGTCGGACGGCTGATGGTAACGGGGGGTCCGTCCCGAGGAGAGGAACAGGAACGGCACCCCGACGTTGCGGAACGCGTCATAGTCGCTAAACGTCATGTGACCGAGCAGCGGCCACTCCTCGATCAGGTGCAGGCCCAGGGCAAGAACCGTGAGGGGTGAGGCGTGAGGGGTGAGAGGTTTCGTCCCGCTTGGCACAGCCTGCTTCAGGCGATTGTAGAGTCCCGGCGCCTGCTCCGCCCCGGCGGCGAAGATCGTGTCCTGGATCGGCCGCCAGTGGGCGCCGCCCATCAGGTCCATCACGATGACGGCCTGGAGGCGGGAAGACGAGGCGATCTCCTTGGGCAGGCGATCGACGAACTGCTGCGAGCCCATGAGCGGCGTGCGGATGTAGGGCGGCTCCTCGGCATTGAAGGCAACGACCAGCAGGTGGTGATGGGGGAGTGAAGGAATGGCACGGGCGGTTTCGAGCAGGATGGCCACCGCCGAGGCATTGTCGTCGGCGCCGAGATAACGTCCGCCGAGATGATCGAAATGCGCAGCCAGCAGAATCCAGGGCGTGGAACCGACCTGACCCGATGCGGGCCGCCACCCGATGAGATTGTCTCCCAGGTTTCCCTCGAGGGCCTGCCGGTAGCCGCCCAGCGATGGCAGTGGCTCCAGTCCAACCTCGTGAAGCTTGGCGGCGAGGTACTCCGCGGCCTTGCGGTTGCCCTCCGTGCCCGGTTTGCGGCCCTGGAGTTCAGGGGCGGCGAGAAACAGGACATGCGCGCGCAGCCGGTTGGCGAGCTCGCTGGTGACGGGCAGGGTGCGGGGATCGACGGAAGTGGTCATGGAAGCGGCCTGTACGGCGGCGGCACAGAGCACGAGGACGGCGGTTCCACCGATGAATCCCCTCCGGTGGGTGCGACGTGCGGTCAAGATGACGGTGTCTGGGGTTCCGGGTCGTCCGCCTGCGGGGCCCTGTGCTTGAGCGCGCGGCCCTTGTCGGGCGTGGGATCGGTGATCAGCCCGTAGGTCTGCCGGCCTTCGTGGTTCTCCGGCAGGTACTCCGTGATCGGCATCCCGTCCTCCCGTACGAACAGGAGGCAATGGCAGTACTTGTAGATCTGCATCTCGTCGCAGGCGCAGATCCAGCGGCGGAGCTTCGCTTCTTCCTTCTTGTCCTTGTAGAAGTTGCAGGGACAGAGCGGCTTGCCGAGTTCATCCACGTTGGCGGCCAGGCCCTTCACGACCGCTTCGGTCACGGCGGCGTTCGGATGCATGGTGGTGCCGCTCTTCTCGGCGAAGCCCTTCACGTACTTCCACATCTTGTCGAGGCTGTCCTGGCGTGGTTCGGACATGACGATGCCCCCGGGTTAGGCTTTCACGGTGGCCTGGGCTCCCAGAAAAACGCGGAGCCGCTCGCGTTGCGAGGCCTGCAGTTCGACGAATTCAAGACCGAAGGAATCCGTCTTGATCCAGCGCACAAGACCCCGCTCGATTTTCAGCGGCCGCGGGTAATCGGGAAGAAAGAGGTCGACCTTTACGGTGGCGCCCACCTCGGGGATGGCCTGGCACTGGATCTTGCAGCCGGTCTTGGACAGGTCGTTGACGATGCCCTCTCCCTCCAGCCCGCCGGCCGAGAAAAAGGCCCGGCAGCTCAGCTTGTGGCGGGTCGCGATGCGGGGTTTCTGCGGGGGATGTTCCTGCAGTTCCCGCATCAGTTCCTGGCCTCCGCTCTTCGACAGCCAGCCCTTGCGCGCCAGCAGGCTCAGCAGCGAGGCCGCGTCCATGCGGTAAGAGACCACGAGGGCCTTGAGCGAGGTCAGGTCGCGGGGATCGATCAGTTCAGGCATAGGCCGTCCTCATGCGTTAGGTCCGCCAGCGGAGCGTGACCGGTCCCTTGAGGGGATGGTCCAGCGCGCCGCCGTGCAGCTGGGCGGCGAGATAGGCCGCCTTCAATTTCGTATACCACTTGGCCGGTGCGTCGGGGTCTCCGAGCAGCATCAATGGCGGGTTGTGCCGCAGCCCGATCGCCTGCCGCGCCATCACGGCCGTGTCCTGGTTCAAGAAGGCCCGCCCGAACAACCGCAGCAAGGTTTTCGAAAACGGCAGCCAGCGCAGGCAGTCCCAGGCCGCGCAGAAGTCCATGCGGCACTGCGTCTCGGAAATCGGGGTGATCATCGTGCGGGAGAGGAACCACTGGTCGCCGGACTGAATCGTCTCGATGCGGATGTTCGGCAGC
>JBFGRH010000242.1:0-3445 GCA_041563795.1 Nitrospiraceae bacterium
CGGGCTGACGGCGCAACTCCAGGCGACCTATCTGGGCGTGAGGCCGTTGACTGAGAACAAGAGCGTGAAATCACCCTCCTGGCTGGTCTTCGATCTCTCGACGCGCTATCAATTGCCGGTCAAACTGGAGCGCGGGCGGCTCGAAGCGTTTTTCTTCGTCCAGAATCTCCTGGACACGAAGTGGGAGCAGGCGACCTTCGCCTTTCAATCACGCCTGCAATCTGAAGCGGCGGGGGTGACGGATATTCACTTTGTGCCGGGGACGCCTCGCTTCTTTATGGGCGGTCTGTCCTGGTATTTTTAGGCGCAATGGCGGGACGAATTCTCACGCGACGATATTTCCAGCGGCCGACCCTGCAGGTCGCGCGGTCGCTGCTTGGCAAGTACCTGGTCCGGCGCAATGGGCGCATGACGCTGGCGGGGCGCATCGTCGAGGTCGAAGCCTACATCGGCACGGAGGACCGCGCCTGCCACGCTTCGAAAGGGCGCACGGCTCGCACCGAGGTGATGTTCGGGCATGCCGGGGTGTCTTATGTCTACCTGGTTTACGGCATGCACCACTGCTTCAATATTGTGACGGAGCGGACCGGGCACCCCTCGGCCGTGCTCGTGCGGGCGGTCGAGGATGTCGAGAGGGGGGTACTCATCGACGGGCCGGGCCGGGTCTGCCGGCACTTCGCGATTGACCGCGCGCTCAATCGTCTGGATCTGACCGCGGGCGAGGCCTTGTGGGTGGAGGACCGGGGGGAGCGGCTGTTGCCGGCATTGATTACCAGGGGGCGACGGATCGGGGTGGAGTATGCGGGGAAGTGGGCCACCAAGCCCTGGAGATTCCGGCTGAAGAACGTCTAGCGGGGAGCGGTCGAACAAATAAAAAAGGGGAAGCCGGTCACCGGCTTCCCCTTTTTCTTGGATCGCGATGATCTTATTCGATCTTGCGGTCGGCCCCGATCTTGGTGGCGGAGGTCACAGGCGGCTCGATCTTGATCTGGGGACCAGTGACGGTCGGAAGCCGGCCGGCCTCGCCGCCTTCCTTGAGGCGTGCGTTTTCGTGGTGCGTCAGTTTCTGCTGCACATGGTTGTCGGTCTTGTCCGCGGACTCCGTAAGGGCCTTTGCTCCGCCTCCGCTGGCCTGGCCGGGGTCATTGGCCAGCGACTGGCCCGTCACCGGGCTGGTCGATGCCTTGGACGGATAACCTTCATGCTTGGGGATCAGGGCCGGGTTGGCCAGCGCGACCGAGACGGAAAATCCCACGATCGCGAGTGCTGCAACGGTACCGATGAGCGTCTTCATATGATGCACTCCTTTTGGTGAGTGAAAGAAATGAAACCAGTCTCGTATCAACGTCATAAAGCCGTAGAGCGGGGGGTATCTTAGCTACCTGCGAAAGGTCTGTCAAGGGCGTGGGGAGGCAGGGGGACAGGGGTAAAAGGGACAGGGTGTACGGGAGTACTAGCAGAGGGGGCCTTAGCTCTTCCTTTGCCCCGCAATCCCTCTACCCCCCATACCCCGAGTCCTAGCGCCGGTGGCGGCGGCCCCGCCCGCCCCGGCCCGGGACGCGGCCGCCCCGGGGGGCAGCCGTGGGAAGCTGAATCGTCACGGCGGTGCCCTTTTCCTGGCCTGCGGCAATCGAAATCTCGCCCTGGTGCTCGTCCACGATCTTTTTCACCGTCGCCAGGCCCAGCCCGGTGCCGGACCGCTTGGTGGTAAAGAAGGGCTCGAACAGTTTGCTGACGTGCTCGGCCGGGATCGGCGCGCCGTCGTTGCGGATCTCGATCTGCACCATGCGCCCTCCCTTTTGCGGCGACACGGTGATGTCCAGGTGCCCCCCCGGCGTCATGGCCTCCAGCGCATTCTTGATGATGCTGAGGAAGACCTGCTGCATCTTCGCATCGTCGCACCGGACCGGGGCGAGATTCGCCCCGTAGTCCTTCGCGACGGCGATCCGGTTCATCTCCAGGTCGTTGTTCACCAGGCTGAGCGTGCTCTCGATGATCTCGGGGATGCGGCAGGGGCGGCGGTTGAGCTCCAGCGGTTTGGCGAAGTCCAGGATCTCGTTCAGGGTGGTCTCCACCCGGATCAGGTCGCGCATGGCGCTTTCGATGCGGGTTTGCGGGTCAAAATCCAGGATGCCTTCCCGGGTGATGTCCTCGAGTTGCGCCCGGACGGAGGCCATCGGCTCGCGAACCTCTGTCGCCAGGAACGCGCTGAATTCCCCGAGGGCCGCCTGCCGTTCCTGCTTCCGGATCATCGGCTCGGACGGGCCCTGCGGCATCGGCGGGGGCGCCGCGCGGCCGGCATCCGTGGCGGGGGCCGGGCGGCCTGCCGGCGCGGCGGCGGCCGGAGCCGGGGCGTTCTGAAGCAATTCAACCAGGCTGTTGATCAAGCCCTCCAGTTGCTTCGTATCCTGCAGCGAATATTGCATCGGCGTCTTCGAGGCGAAGGTCACGGTCCCGCCGACCTGGCCGCGGACGAAAAACGGCACGACCAGCGCGCAGGCGAACTGCTCCTTATACAGCGGTTTGTGGTCGAGGAACCGGCCCTGCGTGGAGGCCAGGTCCAGGTCCACGCGCGACTTGCGGTGCCGGATGCACCAGCCGGCGGCCGAGGAATCCAACGCGAGGCGCAGGCCGGTCCGCAGGTCTTTCTTCGGATCGCCCTTGCCGTCGGTTTTCATCTCGCCGGCCATGCCGATGATTTCGATGACGCTGGTGACGGTATCGTAGGCCGTGACCAGCGCGCGGTCGAAGGGGAGCGTCCCGGCGGTGGCGTTGAGCAGGGCCGCCACCTTCTCCTGCAGCTCCGGGGTCGAGTAGGACGCTGGTGGCGCCAGCGGTTCCGCCTGGACCGGGGCCGGGGCCGCCGCCGCCGGTTCGTAGCCGACCGTCGGCCGGCGCAGCAGCAGCGTGCCGTCGAACAGGTCGGCGCGATGCAGGACGGCCGTGATCTGGTCGCCGGCGTGCTCGAGGAGCGATTTTTCCTTCTTGGTGTAGCTGGTACTTTCCTTCCGCCCGATCACCAGGACGCCGTAGGTCCGCTGGTGGTGCTGCAGCGGCACGGCCAGCAGCGTTTTGGCGACCGGCGTGATCATGCGCAGCCGCATGGCGCGGAACGATTCACCGTCGGCCGAGACCAGCGGCGCGTGGAGCGCGTCGACGTCCTGCGTCGACACGGTGCGGAGGATCGCCCGGGCCTCGCGTGGCGCGAACCCCCGGCAGCTTTGCAGGGAAAACGGGCCACCCTCCACCTCGGCGACACCGACCAGCGCCGAGTCGGCGCCCAGTTCGTTGAGCGCGGTCGTCAGGGCGCGTTGCAATGTCGTCTGTTTCTGGGACTTCGCGGAGCGGGAGTGCGGGGCCTGTGCCGGATGGGCCATGGTTGATCCTTACTAAAATACGATGGACGATGAATGATGGCTACAACGCGGGGGCATTGTAACAGCGC
>JBFGRH010000243.1:0-3397 GCA_041563795.1 Nitrospiraceae bacterium
ACCGAGTGCCGGGACATGGGCATCAAGGTCCTGCCGCCCGACGTGAACGAGAGCCTGAAGGATTTTGCCGTGGCGGAGGGGGGCATCCGCTTCGGGCTGGCCGCCATCAAGAACGTCGGGGAAGGCGCCGTGGAGTCCATCATCACCGTGCGCGACGAGACGGGAAAGTTCCGATCGTTCTCCGACTTCTGCCGGCGCATCGACCTGCACAAGGTCAACAAGCGCATGCTGGAGGGGCTGATCAAGGCCGGCGCCTTCGACTCGACCGGTGCGCGCCGCGCGCAGCTGATGGCCGTGCTGGACCAGGCCGTGGACGAAGGCGCGGCGGCCCAGGAGGAACGCGAACGCGGCCAGACCAGCATTTTCGGCGACGGTCCAGCGTCGGACTCCGTCCACGGGCTGACCGAGGCCGTCCTGCCGGATTTGCCGGAGTGGGACCAGGGCCAGATGCTCAAGTACGAACGCGAGCTGACGGGCTTCTACATCACGGCCCACCCGCTGTCGCGGTTCGAAGCCGCGTTGAAAAAATTCTCCACGGCGACGACCGGCACGCTGGGCGAGGTGACCGACGGCAAGGAAGTGAAGCTCTGCGGCATCGTGACGACGGTCAAGGCGCTGACCACCAAGAAAGGCGACCGCATGGCCTACGCGCAGATCGAGGACCCGCAGGGGCTGGTGGAGATCATCGTCTTCCCCGACCTCTTCAAGTCCGCGTCCGACCTGCTGGTGCCCGAGCGCGTCGTGCAGATCACGGGCATCGTCGACCGGGCTGAAAAGGGCACGCGGGTGAAGGGCACGAAGATCGAGGCGCTCGAGAGCCTGCTGGCCCGGTCGGTCTCGCGCATCAACATCCGGGTCAACGACGGACCGGACGCCTCCGCCCAGCTCGGCCAGGTGGAGCAGATCCTCCGGCGCCACCCGGGCCCGACCGCCATTTCCTTCACGCTCTGCCTGCCGCCCGACATCGAGGCGGACACGGCGGCCGTGCCCAACGTCAAGGTCCTGCCGAGCGAAGGCTTCGTGGCCGAAGTTGAAAATGTGCTAGGCAAAGGCGCCGTCGTCATGCTGTAATACACAGGTAACGCGGCATGAAAGATTATCTCGAATTCGAGAAGCCTCTCCGCGAGCTCGAAGAGCGGATCGACAAACTCGCCGGGGCCGGCTCGTCCAAGCCGGCCGTCGAGGAAGAAATCCGCAAGCTCAAGACCCGCCTCGCGCAGACCGAGGTCGAGCTCTACGCCAAGCTCACTCCCTGGCAGCGCACTCAACTGGCCCGGCATCCGCAGCGGCCGGGCATCCTCGACTATCTTGGCGCCTTCTGCAGGGATTTCGTCGAATTGCACGGCGACCGGACCTTCGGCGACGACCAGGCCGTGGTCGGCGGGTTTGCCCGCTTTAACAACCAGACCATCATGGCCATCGGTCACATGAAGGGAAAAACGCTCAAGGAGCGGATGCAGCGGAATTTCGGCATGCCCAACCCCGAGGGCTACCGCAAGGCCCTGCGCCTGATGAAGCTCGCGGAGAAGTTCAACCGTCCGATCGTCACGTTCATCGATACACCCGGGGCCTTCCCCGGAGTCGGCGCCGAGGAACGCGGCCAATCCGAAGCCATCGCGCGGAATCTCTTGGTCATGTCACAGCTGACGGTGCCGATCGTCTCCGTCGTCACCGGGGAAGGCGGCAGCGGCGGCGCGCTGGCCCTGGGCGTGGCCGATCGCGTGCTGATGATGGAGCACGCCATCTACTCGGTCATTTCTCCGGAAGGCTGCGCGGCGATTCTCTGGAACGACCCCGCCAAGGTACAGGACGCCGCCAGCGCCCTCAAGATGACGGCCACCGACTTGCGTGAACTGGGCGTGATCGACGACGTGATTCCCGAGCCGACCGGCGGCGCCCACCGCGATGTCCGGATGGCGGCTGAACGCATGGCGAAGTCCCTCGCCAGCCACCTCAGCCAGCTCCATGACCTGACGCCCCAGAATCTCCTGGCTCAACGAGAACAGAAATACCGCGCGATGGGCGTCGTCTCCGAACCACCCGCCTCAGCATAGCGCCCCTCAGAATGTTCAAAAAGGTCGTTGGCGCGGCCGCAGCGAGCGAAAAGCCGAGGCATACTCCTTTTCGTATGTTGAGGCTTTGAGCGATGCGAGAACAAAGCCAGCGGCCTTTTTCAACATTCTGTTACGGGTTTTGCCACATCGCGCCGTCGAAGATCGGATGCGCCTGGTGCGTCAGCTTGACGATATCGCCGTCCTTGACCATCGAATCCATTGATCCGACCTTCTTGTTGACCGCGACCAGCAGTTCGCCCTTCTGCATGAAGGGCAGCGTCCCACCCAGCTTGTCCTGGTTGGATTCCAGCAGGACCTTGACCGTCACCGGGCCGGCGATCTCCAGTTGCACTTCAGACTCCGCCACGCTCTGTTGAAGGGTCAGCCCGAACAGGGTTACCGTCACCATGACCGCCTCCTCACGGTTTGCCTTCCGCCGACTCCGGTCCCTTATGGCACCGAAAACAATCCTGCCGCTTGGGATGCCGGTCCGGCAGCGGCCGGCTCTGCCCGACGGCGTGACAACGCACGCAGTCCTTCTCCGTCAGCCCCTTGTGCTCCAACGTGGCCGGCATGGCCGGGTTGCGGTCGCGCGGCGACGGGAGCAGCGAGACGCCCAGCACCACCAGCACGACCGCGCCCGCAAACAGCCAATCGGCCCGCCGCATCGGGATCATCGCGGATGCCCGTCGCCGGCGGCCTCGTTCAGCAACTCCGCGACATGCTTCACGGCCACCCGGTCGCGCAGCCCGTTCTTCAACTGGATCATGCAGGCCGGACAGCTCGTGGCCACCACGTCGGCCCCGCTCTGCTCGATCGCCTCCCGCTTGCGCTGGAAAATCCGCTGGGACGTCTCGTAATCCTTGACGATGTAGGTTCCGGCTCCCCCCGCGCAGCGATCCGCATCGGCCATCTCGACGAAGTCCGTGTCCGGCAGCGAAGCCAGCGCCCGGCGTGGCGCCTTTGTCACGCCCGCGGCGCGCAGGTGGCAGGAGGAGTGGTAGGTGACCCTGCGCCTGGGGCCCGGCTGCCCTGCCCGCGGGGCCGCCGCGGCCGCGAGCTCGGTGATGTGCCGGACCCGCCCGGCCAGATCCTCCGCCGCGGCCTGTTCCGGCTCGCCGGCAAACAGCTTCGGATAGTCCTTGAGCATGAGCGTGCAGGAGGCGCATCCGGTCACGACCGTCGAGTAGCCGGCGAGCGATGTCAGATTCACCCTCGCCCCCTCCTTCGCCAGCCCCTCATGACCGTAGGTCTGGATCGGCGTGCCCGAGCAGCGCTGTGGCGGAAGCGCCGGCTCCATCCCCTGCCGCCTGAGCAGGGCGATCACGGCCTCGCCCACCCCG
>JBFGRH010000244.1:0-3375 GCA_041563795.1 Nitrospiraceae bacterium
ACCTCCAGGTCGCCGACGCCGGAGCGGACCATCAGCTTGGCCAGATCCGCGGTGATCAGCGACGTGCGGATGTAGCCCGACCATTCGATCTCCAGCTTCTCGCGCAGAATCCGCTCGAGGATCTCCGTGCATTGCGGGTAGGCTTCCTTGCCGGTGATGAACTGGGCGTCGGTGAACCAGAACCGCCGCGCGCCCCACTGGTGATAGTGCTGCGAGATGTCCCGCACGACCATCTCGGGCGGCCGGTACCGCACGCGCTTGCCCTCGATGTAGGGATAGAGGCAGAAGGCGCAGTCATAGGGGCACCCGCGCTTGCTCTGCACGCCGATGCATTCGTCCTTGTATTCCGCGTACTGCGGGAAGACCGACGTGAGATAGGGCAGGTCCACCGTTAACGCGTCCAGCAGGGCCGGCTTGCCCTGCTGGCCTTTGGACACTTTCCCGTTCTCGCGGATGATATAGCGCTCGTCCTCGAGCGATTCGCCGTTCAGGACTTTCAGAATCGCGTCCTCGCCCTCGCCCAGGATGCCGATGGTGCCCTCGGGCAGCTTTTCGATCAATTGATCCGCGAAGGCCGTGAAGGCTCCGCCGCCGATCATGAGCTGGGCCTTGGGAAACTCCTTCCGGATCAGCGACGGGTAGGAGAGGATCGTCCAGATGTGGTCGTAGTAGCGGTAGAGTTGCTTCACGCCTTGGAATGACGCGGCGATCCGCTTCAGCGGGTTGCTCGCGAAGTAGAAATTGAACGCATGCTCCAGCGAGCTGTCCCCCTCGTGCGGCGAGAAGATCTGGATGTCCCGCCAGGAGAAACACACCAGGTCGGGCGAAAAGGCGGCGGCCGTGTCGCGCAGGACTTTCCCGCGCTGGTCCTTCGGGTAGAGCGTCAGGTCGAGGATGCGCTGGCGGACGTCCGGCTTCCGCCGATGGATGAAGTCCACCAGGTAGGTGATCCCGATCGGGTACACCTTCTTGCAGGGGAGAAAGACGTAAAGAACAGAATTCATGCCAGCCTTAAAAATGTTACTTGATGGCTATATGAATGGCGACGATGCCGCCGCTGAGGTTGCGATAGTCCACCCGGGAGAATCCCGCCTTCAGGAGCATGGCCTTGAGCCCCTCCTGGTCGGGGAAGGTCCGGATGGAGGCCGGGAGGTATTCGTACACGCCGGTCGTGTCGCGCGCCACGCGCGTGCCGATCCAGGGCAGGAGGCGGAACGAATACCAGTCGTAGAGCGCGCGCAGCCAGCCGTAGACGGGCCGTGAAAACTCCAGGCAGACGAACCGGCCGCCCGGCTTCAGCACGCGGCGGATTTCGGCGAAGGCCTTCATCAATTCGCCGACGTTTCTCATGCAGAACCCCGTGGTCACCGCGTCGAAGGACGCGTCATCAAATCCCAGCCGTTCGGCATTGGCTTCGAGGCAGGTCACCCTCTGGTCACGCCCGCGCCGGCGAATCTTTTTCAGCCCCTCGACCAGCATCGCGTGGTTGAGGTCGGACGCGATGACTTGACCCGCGGGGCCCATGCGGGGTTCGACCAGGAGCGCCAGATCCGCGGTACCGGCGCCGACGTCCAGTGCCGTGCCGTTGTGGACGGGAGGGACCAACGATGCCGTCAGTTTCTTCCAGCGGTGATGGAGCCCGAAGCTCAGCAGCGTGTTGTTGAGGTCGTACACGCCGGCGATGGCCGTGAACATCCGCTGCACGGCCTGTTCGCGCGCCGGGCCGGACCACCCGGAGACGGCGCGTGCGGAGGACGGGGTTGGTTCGACCCCCGTCGCGGGTTTCTCCTCGACGTGCAGCATAGCGCGATGGTGTCACCCGCTTCGCCGCATTGTCAAGCAGAGTCGGCCAACTGGTATAATCACGTTTCCCATGGCTGGTTCGATCGTCATCAAGGGCGCCCGGGAGCACAATCTCAAGAATCTCGACGTCGAGATTCCGCGGGACCGGCTCGTCGTCATCACCGGCTTGAGCGGCTCCGGCAAGTCATCCCTCGCCTTCGACACGATCTACGCCGAGGGCCAGCGCCGCTACGTCGAATCGCTGTCCGCCTACGCGCGCCAATTCCTGGAACAGATGGGCAAGCCCGACGTGGACTCGATCGAGGGCCTGTCGCCGGCCATTTCCATCGAGCAGAAGAGCACCAGCCACAACCCCCGTTCCACCGTCGGCACGGTCACGGAAATCTACGACTACCTGCGCCTGCTCTTCGCCCGCGTCGGGCGGCCCTTCTGCCACCAGTGCGGGGAGGAGATCTCGGCGCAGACGATCCAGCAGATGGTGGACGCGATCCGCACGCTCCCGGACGGGTCGAAGTTCCAGATCCTCGCTCCGATCGTGCGGGGCCGGAAGGGCGAATATCGCAAGGAACTGCTGGAGATGCGCCGGGCCGGGTACGTGCGCGCGCGCATCGACGGCCGGATGGTCGAGCTGGGCGAGGAGTTCACCCTCGACAAGCAGAAAAAACATACGATCGAGGTCGTGGTGGACCGGCTGGTCATGAAAGCCGGCGGGCCGGGCGATGCGCTCGGCAAGCGGATGGCCGACTCGGTCGAGGCGGCGCTGAAGCTGGCGGACGGCCTGGTCGGGGTGCTCACGGAAAACGGCACGAGCCAGCTCTACAGCGAAAAGCTGGCCTGCATCCGCTGCGGTGTGAGCTATCCCGAAATCACCCCGCGCATCTTCTCCTTCAACAGTCCGCATGGCGCCTGCCCGGCCTGTGACGGCATCGGGTTCGCCCTGGCGCCGGGCAGCCCGGAAGAGGAGGAAGACCTGACCCTGCTGGAGGTCTGCCCCGCCTGCAAAGGTGCGCGGCTGAAGCCGGAGAGCCTCTCGGTGAAGATCGGCCGGCATTCCATCGCCGAGCTGACGCAACTCTCCGTCCGGGCGGCGGCCGACCATTTTGCGTCGCTGAAGCTGACGGAGCGGGAAGCGTTCATCGCGCAGCGCATTCTCAAGGAGATTCGGGAGCGGCTGGGCTTTCTCGTCAACGTCGGGCTCGATTACCTGACGCTGGATCGCGCCGCCGCGACGCTGTCCGGCGGAGAGGGGCAGCGCATCCGGCTGGCCACGCAGATCGGCTCCGGCCTGGTGGGCGTCCTCTACATCCTGGACGAGCCCTCCATCGGGCTTCACCAGCGCGACAATCGGCGGCTGCTCCAGACGTTGCTCCGGCTGCGCGACCTGGGCAACACGGTCGTCGTGGTCGAGCATGATGCGGAGACGATGCAGGCGGCGGACCACATCCTCGACCTCGGGCCCGGCGCCGGCGCGCACGGGGGGCAGCTGATCGCGCAGGGCACGCCCAAGGAAGTTATGGCCGTCAAGGCCTCGCTGACGGGACAGTACCTGCGCGGCGAGATGAGCGTGACGCT
>JBFGRH010000245.1:0-3355 GCA_041563795.1 Nitrospiraceae bacterium
GCACCCGGCGCCACGGCCTGGAATTCGTCCAGCGCCTCTTCGGAAAACCCGGTCAGGTACGCGCGGACGCGGGCGGCCTCCCCGCCGTAGGTGGCCGCCAGGCGGCTGGCCGGCACGAGGAATTCGAACGCGTCCGGTGAATTGTACTCGAACTGGCAGGGCCCGAAGGCGTCCGGCCACGAACAGAACAGCGGCGTGCGGGTGTCGGTCGTCCGCAGGACGACATTGCCCTGTTCGATCGCGGCCTCGATCGGCACCTCCAGGGTCGCGATCGCGGAGAGAAACGCCCGCTGGCGCTCCTCCAGCCACAGCGCGCGCCGGTCGTCGGCGCGCGTCTCGCCCGGCGTGATCACCTCGGCCGTCTGCAGGCGGACCCGGATGAATCCGTGCGTATGGCGGAATCCCAGCCAGAGCATGCTGCGGGAGAGATGCGTCGCCATCGCGCCCGGCAGGCGCCAGGGGTGGCTGACCGAACAGTAGGTGCCGATGGATTGATGCCGCTGGTAGACCGTGTGGTAGCCGCCGGCCAGCAGGAAAAAGTCGCCGTGCCAGCCGTCGCGCAGGTGGACGAGCGTGACGTCTTCCGTGGACCAGGGATCGAGTTGGTCCAGGTCGGCCGGGGCCTGAACCTCCCACTCCTCGACGTAGCAGATGATGTCCTTGGACGGCGCGGCCGGGGTCAGGCCCTGCGCGGACAGGCGTTCGGCGGTGGTCAGAATCTCGTCGAAGCCCAGCCTGGGCCTGGTTTCCCACCGCCGTTCGCGCATGGTTGGTCGCCGTGATGCGCCGCTACTTCGTGAGCAAGGCCCGGTCCTTGACCTGAATGTCAGCCAGCAACCGATCCATGTTCTCCTTGAGCATGCGGTTCACCAGTTCCTGGACTTCCTCCGCCTCGAACCAGAAGACCGCGTCCTCGCGTGCGCCCTCCAGGCTCAGCCGAACGGTGCTGCGATCCGAGGCATTCAACGCCTGGAGCAGGACCTCGACCTTCCCCGTCATCTTGGTCGAGAAGAACCGGCTGCGCGCGTCCACCGACAGCTGCTTCACCTGCCCCGTGATCGTAATATCCGGATTGGCCGGCACCTCGGTCGCGCCCGGTTTCTTGACCCATACCTGAAATCCCATGGCCCTCAGATTGTCGGCCACCACCTGGGCCACCGTATCGCCCAGCTTGCCGCCCTGCACCGTGAAGACCGTTTCCCCTCCGCCCAGATGCGTCCGAACGCCGAGCCGGTTTGCGTCCGTCTTTTCCTCAAACCGCTCCACGACCACCTTGAGATCCTGGTAACTCTGGTTGAGCGATCTGGTCGACGGCAGGGCCTTGATGTCCAGCGGGACCTTCTGCCCTGTCCCGGCGCAGCCGGCGAGCAGCATCGTAACGGCAACGGCAAGCGTAGTCATCCGCATGATCAAACTCTCCTTATTCAAGATAGGGCTCACAGCGATGTCGGGGAACAGTGTACCTGCCTGGGCCACTGGTCGTCCATATGCCGGCCCCGCTGGTCAGGAACGGGGACGCGGCGGGTCCTTGGCGATCACCGGCAGCATGGCCGCCAACGCCTGCCGGCCGGCCTGCGCCAGGCGCCCACGGCGGATGATCGGATCGTTCATCGGGATGAACCGCGCCAGCTTGAAGAACGGCCGGTTGGAGAGCACGGCGGCGACCTCGGACTTTCGGTCCCGGGCCAGCGGCATCGTATACCCCTGCCCTTGCTTCCACTCCCACGGAGTCGGCGAGAGACACAGGTGCAGATCGCGGCCGGCGATCTGCCCGTACCGGTTGATCAGATTCTGCTTGTAGCTCCGCAAGCCGTCCCCCTCCAGAATCAACGCAAAGACGACATGGTGTCCCCACCAGAAGAGCGTGCGGAAGGTGAACTTGTCGTCCCCGTCGAAATGTTTCGGAAAGTCCAGGTACTGGTAGGGGCAATCCTCGAGGTGCTCGCCTTTCACGTACTGGCACTTGTCCGGGTCGAACCCGGACGGCGCGATCAGCTGGACGCCGGCCAGTTCCTGCTTGAGCCCCGCGTGGACGGCCTCGAGCAGGGCCCGAACCTTGGGCGTGATGGCGGCCTTGGCCTTGAAAAATTCCTTGTCCGCGATTAGCGTGAGTTCATCAGGTGTGAAGCCTGCCGGAATGTTCATCGCTGGTGAGTTTCGATCGACGTCACTTCGAGATCATACATTTTGCGGCATTCGCCGCAGCGCAACCCGGCTTCGTCCCGCACCACATCCATCACGCGGACGCCGATGGCGGCCGGATGCGCGGCGGCGCACTCTTCCAATTGGGCCGACGCGGGACGCTCATCGCGGCCTCCGGCTGCATCGTCGGCGGCACGGACGGCCGACACGCGGAGCACCACCGTGCGCAGCGTCAGGCGATGGAGCATGTTGCAGGAGGTGCACCGGATGACGACGCCGCCAGGGAGCTGGACGGATTTCAGGTTCAGGCACAGAGGATGGACGGCAAAACATTGCTGGATGAAGGCACCGCTTTTGAACACCTGCGCCATTTACATTCGCGCGATTGCCACCAAGGCAGCGACACCAAGCACGTAGGGAATTACACAGGAATAGAGCAGCGCCCTGGCGGCCACCGCACCGGACGAATCGGGCGTGAGCCCCCGCTGCTCCTTGTAGACGAACTCGTAGGACAGGACAATCACGGTGATAGTCAGCACCAGCACCCGGCTCGAGCGGGGCCACGTGTACACGCCGCTCAGGAAGAAATCGGTCGTGGAGAATCCGCCGAGGAACAGGATGACCGGCGCGACGAATAGACGGATGACATTCGCGAACCGTTGCGGCCAGCGGGAGCCGGACCCGGCCACCCTCGCCTCAGCCTGTGTCACGCCCCAACCGCGGGCTTCCGCACGGCGTCCGGAGAAGAGGATTTGCCGGCCTGGCAGTTCTTGCACAGGCGCGGGCGCTGCTTGAGAAACCGGGCTTTGCCGCCGGCGAGGCAGCTGTAGTGCACGAATTCGTTGCAGACGGTGCAGCGCGACCAGCCGCCCCGGAAGAACGTGAAATTTCGGTACAACCCCTTGTGGCACACCGCGCAGCTCCGGGGCTCGATCCCCAGCAGCATCGGCTCCCATTTTCCACCGAACGCGCGAATGCTCATGGCGGGAGTCTAGCAAAGCCGCCGTGAAAATAACAAGACGTTCCGGACGGAGATCGGACGATCTCACGAAGTGGGAACAGACCTGTGGTCACTCGTAGGTCCCGCGGATGGGATAGTCATTCTGCTGGATCCACTCCACGGTATCGAGCAACTCGACAGGATCGGCCCTGTTGAATGGCGTGTTGGATATGTCAATCAGCTGCACCCGGCCCTGGGGATTGACGGCAAACA
>JBFGRH010000246.1:0-3345 GCA_041563795.1 Nitrospiraceae bacterium
CGGCATCGCGCCGCCACCTCTCCCTCGCTCGGGGTCACGACGATGGGCGTCCACCGGGATCGATCGAGGGTCGCCGCCAGGTCGAGCAGGCTGATCTCTCCTCCACCCAGGACGTGGCCATGATTGGACATCAACGCAATGGGAATCGGCGCCGATCTCATGCTCCCTTCGGCGAGAAGAGGCCTTTCAGGCGCCCCACCTCGCTCCCCCAATCCATCGTGAGCTTCACCAGCGGGACAACCAGCCACCCGAGGCGATAGGCCGGATAGCTGAGCGCAAAACGAAACCGGAACAGGATGAGTGCGGCGTAGACGAGCCCGGCCGGAGGCACCGCCGGAGCGAGCCAGGGCCACCGAACGAGGAGTACGGCTAGCAGGATGGCCCGCAGCGCCCAGGAGCTGCGCAACATGAATCCGGCGAGGCGTCCCCGCTCGTGGGTCAGGTTCATCAGATCGATTTCGCTCCGGCCCCGACGGACGAACCAGCGGTAGATCCCAGAGAATGTCCCTCGGGGCGCATGGTAGACGACGGCGTCGGGCGCATACACGCAGCGGCCTTGTGCGCTGATCCGTTCGGCCAGCAGAAAGTCCTCGCCGCCGCGGCGGGCCTCGTTGAGAAAGCCGCCCGCTTGCTCGACCGCTCGACGGCGGTACGCGCAATTACAGGTCGACAGGTAGCGTGTGGGCACGACTTGCCCGCGGGCGGCGTGGCGGTAGCGCAGGCCGCCTCCGGGAAAGCCCAGAATATTCTCCGCGTAGCCGATCGCACCGCACTCCTTGACCATGACGGCCCCGGCGACACCGAGGATCGCCTCGTCGTTCAGCAGCGGATTCAGCAACCGCTCCGCCCAGCCGGATTCCGCTTCGCAGTCGTCATCGATGAACAGCAGCAGCTCGCCCCGCGCCGCCCCCACACCCGCGTTGCGGGCATAGCCGAAGCCACGATCGTGCGGCGGCAGATGAACGTAGCGCACATCGGGGATTTCCCGCGGCGCGGGCGCCTCTTCGACGACGACGATCTCCGCCCGGCGTCCCGCCTCACCGCAGTCACGAATCGACCGGATGGCCGCGGCCAGCTCCCGGGGGCGGTTCTTGGTGCACAAAATGATGGACACCGAGGCCTCCTCGGCCCGCCCGCGGGCATTAGGGGACGTGGCCACCGCCGCATCGGTCCTACAGGCAGACTGCGCCATACTTGAATGATCCCCACCAGCGCCCCAGGGTCATCGCCAAAGATTTACAAACCAACAGGCCCGCCAGAACGAACGACGCGCCCACGGAGGCTGGCAGGCCGCAGTCGGCTGCCCGTTGGTGTGCGGATCTTACGAGCCAAAGAAGATAGACAGGCAGCAGGAGAAGCAGGGGCCGGTAGGCCCCGCCCAGAATCATGATGAGCATGACTTTCTTGTCCGCTGAGGCCAGGTCCACCCAGGATGGGAGCGGCCACTGGCCCAAGGCGAGCGACCGCCCGGGCAGGTCCAGCCAGAGGCCACGCCTCGTATGCCGACGGAGCAGATCGGCGTGCCCCCGCCCGAAGCCGAACGCTTGTCGCACCATGCCGGACCACGTTGTCCGGTGATGATGCAGCACCCGCGCGGCCGGTATATAGGCCAGGGTGCCGCCGAGCGCATAGAGGCGGGCGCAGAGGTCATGGTCCTCCCCCGTCATCATGGTCTCGTCGAACCCCCTGATCCGCTAGAACAGCGCCCGCCTGACAGCGAGGTTTGCCGTCGGATAACCGCCCTGCCAGGGGGTCCACCGTGAGACGCGATCCGGACGCTCCTGCAACTGAAGCGTGTAGAGGGTGCTGAATCGCTCCACCGCAGACACGGCTGGGGCACCGATGACGCGTCCCGCGACTGCGCCGATGCCCGTCTCCGCAAAAGGCTCGGTCATCCGGGCGAGCCAGTCGCGCTCGGGGGCGCAGTCCGCATCGGTGAAAAGGATCAGCTCCCCTTTCGCAAGGCGCACGCCGGCGTTTCGCGCTGCGCTGGGCCCGCGGCGCCCTTCCTCGATCACATGCACGTCTCCGGCCACGTGCGCCCCGGCAAATGCGCGGAGCAGTTCGAGGCTCGCATCCGTGGAGCCGTTGTCGACGAGGACGAGTTCCTGCGGCCGTGGATCCAGTTCCCGCAGCGCGGCGAGACAGTGCGGGAGCGTGCGCGCGGCGTTGCGGACCGGGATGACGACGGTCGTACCGTGGACCACCCGTCTGCTGGCGCGCTCCCCGTCTTGCGCTCGGTTCATGTCAGCGCACTCCATCATGGGACACCTCTCTACGTACCGCGTAAGGTCGCCGCGCTGCCTGTCAGCAATGGCTCGATCGCGTCGCAATAGTGGTCGAAGGTGGCGGCGAGATCGCACATCTGCCGGCACAGGATCTCCCTCAACTGAGGCAGTTGGGCCATCATCGAAGACGCTACAGACAAAATTCTTTCGCTGCTCGCCTCGCTGGTCCGGATGGAAAATCGCTGCCAGTCCAGGCTCGCGGCGAAATCGCCGCATTTCGGCTGGTACTCGAGGATTAACACCGGCACGTTTCTGGCGGCTGCCAGGATGGCGGCGTGCAGCTTGAGCGCGACAAGAAGGTCAGCCCGTTCGATGGTTGCGAGAAAGACGTCGGGCGACGCGGCGAGCGGCACCACCGCCGACGGCGAAAGTCCGGCGTCCCGAGCCACGCGCGCGCACCAGGCGATGTCCTCGGGCCAGACGGCGACCAGTTCAACCTCGTGGCCCGCCTGTTGCAAGGCCAGCGCAACTTGCGCGAGCGTCCGGTGAAGCGCATCCTGATCACCCCACATGGGGCAGGGGGAGGTGCCGCAGTTGAGGGCGATCCGCAGCGAGCCGGGTGGGCCCTCGGCCCGCGGCAACGCCTCCAACGGAACGTGAAAGCGCACGGCCGGATCTCCGCACACGACTACGTTCTTTGCACCTGCCTCCTCCAGCCAGGCCTTGGACAAGGGACCCCGGACACCCACGAGCGGCAGGTCGTCCAGCAGAGCGACCCATTCCTTGCGCCGGTCGATCCATCCCGGTTGATGCGTAGACCAGAACTCAGGCGATGCCACTCCCGTCCCGAACGTCGGGACCGGGGACCGCGTTCGTCGGCGGAGCGCCCGGTAGGAATCGAGCCAGACGTCGCTCAGGGTGATCAGCGTGCCTCCGCCCAGCATGCCCACCTCCCCCGCCCATCGCCGGGCGGCCCGCCACCAGACGTCCTGGGCCGCGCGACGGAGGCGCCGCTGGTGGCGCACCTCCTCAGTCAGCAGATCCAGAAGATGCCGTCCTCCTCGGGCGGACGCCCCCAGCACCCGGACGAGCCGGGCCGGTCGGGGTCGCTCATGAA
>JBFGRH010000247.1:0-3334 GCA_041563795.1 Nitrospiraceae bacterium
ATCGGCTGCCTGCTGGCCAAACAGCGGTGGGCGTTGATGGCTGCCGTGATGTACGGGACCGTCGGACTGGCGATGGACATCTCGACGATCGTCCAGGGATTCACGCAACCGGACGTTCCGGAAACAACGGCCGCCATGAGCGGCGTGACCGGCCTGCTGAACTTTCTGCTGATCGTGTTCGGCGGGAAAGGTTTCCTGGACGTTACGGACGCTTCGTCGCCTCGAGAATTCCCCCGTCCCAATCCTCCGTCTTCCTCTTCATCCTGAGCGTTCTGACCCTGCCGAACCCAGCCCGCTGCAGCCATTTCGTGGTGTCGCGGACCGAATAGGTGTTGCCGCGGTCGGTGAAGAGCAGCATGGTCACGGCAAAGAGCGATGCCTCCTGCGGGTAGAGCCCGTTCGTATCGTGCAGGAACGCATCCTGGATCAGGAGCCGGCCCCCCGGCGCCAGCGCCTTGGCCATCTTCCGAAAGAGGCGCTGATTCTCCTGCGGCGAGTAGATGTGGAGGACGTTCGAGAACCAGATGACGTCGTACCGACCGGGAATCGCCTTCGAGGCAAAATCCAGCGGCAGGTACGAGAGCCGCCTGCCGTGACGGACCGTCGCGGCGATCTCCTTTGCAACCTTGAGCGCCGGGGCGCGGTCACAGACGGTCGCCCGAAGCGAGGGATTGCGCTTCAGGAAGGCCAGCGCATAGGTGCCGGGACCACCGCCCAGGTCCAGCAGCGAATCGGCGCCGCGCAGGTTGATCTGGGCCGCGATCTTCGGTGCGACATCGAGGGAGCGGTGGTGCATGGCCCAGGTGAACCGCCGCCGATAGGCCGGGTCGTCGGGAGCGTCGTTGTCGTCCACCGGTTTGCCCAGCCGGACCGAGCGCGTCAGGGTGGACCAATCCTCCCAATGATTGCGCAGCAGATCGAGATAGGCCCAGCGATAGGCCGGACTCTTCCGGCTCAATTCCCTGCGTCCGAGCGGACTGTTCCGGTAGCGGCTCCCCGACTTGATGAGGAGCCCGGCACAGGCGAGGTTGCGGCACAGGATGTCCAACCCACGCGCGCTGACCCGGAGTTTTCTCGCCAGGGCAGGAATGGCCCAGGACCTGGCCCCCATCGCGGTGAACAGATCCAGGTCCAGCGCCGTCAGGATGATTCGCGGCAGTCGGTAGGCGGCGAGTGCGGTGCGGAACTCTTCAAACGTGCGGATCGTGGTCGGGGCGGTCATGTCAGGAGCTTATGCGCCAGGCTTCTTGAACTGGCTTCGGCACCAGCGAATCGCCTCCGCCACCTCGTCGAATTTCCTGAAATCCAGCATCCGGTGGAACGTCACCGCGACGAACTGATCGTTCATCTCGGTCTGTTCCTCGAACCCGGCCTCGACGAGCGGCTGCCTGAATTTCGAGGCGATCGGCTGCAGATAGTACTTGGCCTGCTTGGCCAGCTCGTCCGTTCCGAGATCCTCCGGCGTCCCCTCGGAGAGCAGGCGTTGGATGTCTTCGATCTCCATCCCCGTCTGGCAGATCAGCCGGCCATCGGGGGTCACCTCGAGGATCCATTCCCCCCCGCCCAGCTGCAGCGCCAGCGCCCCGCCCGGCTCGAGTTCGTAGAAGGCCGGGACCGTTTGACGAAGACGCTCGCGGGCTTCCCCCCATGCCGGGGCGGGCGCGGGCGCCTCCTCCCCGCTCATGCGCGCGCGCCCTCGGCCAGCCGGACCCTCAACGCGTCCAACCGTCCGATGTTTTCCTGCAACTTGGGCAGATTGTATTTCCGGTCCATGGCCACCACCTGTTCGAGCAGATCGGCCGCCTCGCGCAGCCGGTTCATGTGTTCGAAGCATCCCGCCAGCACGTAGCGCGCCCCGCCCGTCCGCAGTTCGTCATGCATCCGCTCCGCGATGGCCTGGCTGGTCTGGCAGCAGGCGACGGCTTCGTCATACTGCCCTTGCATGACATAGGTTCGCGCCAGCATGCGCCAGGCATCGGCCATGCCGCCCTCGTTGCCCAGCCGCGCCATCAGTGCAAGGGACCGTTCGTAGTACTGGAGCGCGTCGCCGAACTCCCCGGTCTCCCGCGCGACGAACCCCAGATCCGACAGGAGCACCGACATGGCCGTCTCGTCATGCGTCCGCATCAGAATATCCATCGCCTCCAGGTAGTAGGCCCGGGCCCGCTCGTACTCACCCCCGTCTGCGCGCAGGTTGCCGAGATTGGCCAGCGTCGTGCCGATGCCGCGCTCGTCCCCGAGCAGCTTCTGCAGCCCGAGGACCTCTTCATAATATTGCTGCGCGGCCTCGCGCCGTCCGCTGACGGCACAGATGTTGGCCAGATTGCCGAGCGTCGCCACGAGCGCGCGTTGATCGCCGGTCTTGCGGTCACACTCCAGGGCCTTCGCGTAATGCTCGTAGGCCTCCGTGTAGCGGCCACGCGAGAAGTGCTCGTTGCCCAGACGGTTGAGTTTTGCGGAGCCCTGTTCACGCATAGCCGTTACGCCAGGAGTTGTTCCACCAGGGGTCGCGCCCCCGTGGGGATCGCCGCACCGTCTCCGACCAGCAGCGTGTCGAACTGGTACTTGAGCAACCGTTTGAGTCCCTCCCTGGCCTTGGCGGCGTCGGCATACTTCTCGGCCGGCAGCAGGCTGACCGAACCCGGCGGCTTGCCGATCAACGCATCGCCGACGATCATGATGCCCTTGCCCTGCTGGAGGAACAGCGCCGACTCGCCCGGCGATTTCTGGTCGCGCAGGTGAATGGCCCAGATGCCGCCCGCCAGCAGCTCGCCGTCCTTGTAGGTCTTGTCCGCCGTGACGGCCATCTCCGGCGCGTCCGCCTCCGGCACCCACACCTGGCAGTGAAACTCCTTCTGCAGGGCCGCGGTCTCCCGGACATGATCGCGATTCGTGAGCAGGATGTAATCCACCTGCCCGCCCCGCCGGGCCTGCGCCACATCCTCGACCGCCATCGGGGGCGGATCCACGAGAATCCGGTGTTCGCCGATCGTCAACAGGTGGCCGTTGAAGTCGAGCTGCTTTTCTTCTGAAAACCAGGACCATTGCCAGATGCCGGGGAGAAGTTGCCTGAGCATGATCACATCCCGGCGAGGGCGTCTTGCACGACCTTCGTCACGTTCGAACGGATGTCGGCATCGTTGGGGAGATCGATGATGTCGTCTTCCGGGATGGTGATGAACTTGCGGTTGGGCCCCTTGGTGAGCGAGATCAGGAAAATGCCGTTGGCGGGCTTGACCGGCACGACCGCCTCCACGGCGGCATCCAGCCCCTTGAGCAGCTCATGAAATTTCTTGATCCCGGCCTCGATCTCGTCCATGTCAGAGTCCTTTCG
>JBFGRH010000248.1:0-3289 GCA_041563795.1 Nitrospiraceae bacterium
GCTCGGATAGTCGTGACCGTGATCGTGTGGGCGATGGTCGGCCTCTGGGGGGTCGCGCCGCTCTGGCCGGCGACGACGGACGACAAGGCGAGCAAGGCACAGAAGTCCTCACCCGCGGTTTTCCGCCTCAGCCAGGATGAGGCGGTCGCGCTGTTTCTCCGCCAAAACTTCGACCTTCTGATCACCAAATTCGGGGTTGAGTTCGCCAAGGGACAGCAGATCACCGCGCGGCTTTTTCCGAACCCGGTGCTGTCGGTCGGAACCCTGAGCGCCTACACGCAGGGCTGCAATGCGAACAAATGCGGTTCGGTGTTCCCGCAAATACAGCAACTCTTCGAATTGGCCGGGAAGCGGGGATACCGCATGGAGAGCGCGGCGTTCGGCGCCCGCTCGGCCGAGGCCAATTTCGAGGACGCGATCCGCCAGCTGACCTTCACGGTCAAGGACGCCTACTACCGGGTGCAGCTGGCCCAGCGGCGGCTGGCGCTCGCCGAGGAGAACCGGGACCGGTTTTCCCGCATCCTGGAAGTCAACACGATCCGGTTCAAGAAGGGCTATATCGCGGAGGTGGACCTGATCCGGATCCGCCTCCAGGTCGTGGACTTTCAATCGCAGATCATCCAGGCGATCCAGGACGGCAACCAGGCCCGGGCGGACCTCCGTGTGCTGCTGGGCCTGTCCCCGAGCGTCGAACTGCTGCTCACGACGGAACTGGACTATCATCTGATCGAGCCGGATATCATCGCCCTGCGCAAGCTGGCCCTCGAGACCAGGCCGGATATCCGGATGAAACGGCTGACACAATCACAGCGGATGGCGGATCTCCGGCTGGCCAAGGCCTACCGGATTCCCGACGTCACGGCCGGCGCCGGCTACGCGGTGCAGGGCCCCCAGGGTCCCGACAATCAGCAGCAGGTGGGAATCAGCCTGGGCGTTCCCCTTCCGCTGTTCAACCGGAACCAGGGCGGGATCGCCCAGGCGGAAGTGTCCATCCAGATGGCTGAAACCGACCTTCAAAAGGCCATCGTACAGGTTGAAAACGACGTGGAAATCGCCTACCGGAACCTGCTGGAAAGCCGCCGGCTGGTCGAGACCTACCGCGGGGGGGTGCTCGAGGATGCACGGCTGACCCTGACGATCGTCGAGAAGGCCTACGAACGGGGCGGGGCCACGATCATCGACCTGCTGGACGCGGCCCGGACCTCCCGCACCATTCAACAGAACTATATCGAGACCCTCTTCAACTACCAGCGCAACCTGTTCCTGCTCGAGAACGCCGTTGGCCGGGAGATATCTTCATGAAGAAGGTTGAGGTTGAGGATCAGGTCGAGAAGAAGTCTCGGATGCACAGCACGCATCAGACGTTTGGCTTGATCGCCTTAACCTTAGCCTCAACCTTAACCTTAGCTTCCCTATCCGCCTGCGACCGGTCCGAGGAACCGGCCTCCTCGAATGCCGCCACGCCCAAGGAGCAGCCCGCGCCACCGCCGTCCACCGACCTGCAGAGCCGGATCGACACCATGGTGGTGGAATACAGCTCGGTAAAGGCCGCCCTGACGCTGTCCGGGCGGGTCACCTACGGCGAGGACCGCTTTTCGAGGATTTCGTCCCCCTTGCAGGGCCGCGTGGTGGAAGTGCGGGCCAAGCTGGGCGAGCGCGTGAAGGCGGGCGACATTCTGTTGGTGATCGACAGCCCGGATATTTCCTCCGCCTATTCGGAGTTCGTGAAGGAGGCCTCGGATCTCGAATATGCGACGCGCGCCTACGAATTGGCCAAGGACCTGTACGAGAACAAGGCGTTGCCCCAGAAGGATCTGAAACAGGCGGAGAACGACCGCATCAAGGCGCTGGCGGAATTTCGGCGGGCCAAGGAACGGTTGTTGTCTCTGCGGGTCCCGGCGTCCGAACTGGAAAAGCCGCTGGCCGAGCAGAAGATCACCTCGCGGTTCGACATGAAGAGCCCGTTGACCGGCACGGTGGTCGAACGGAACGTCACGCCCGGACAGTCCGTCAGCGGCGATCCCTCGCTGGTGCTCTTCACCGTGGCCGATCTGGACAAGCTGCAGGTGGTGGCCGATCTCTACGAGCGGGATCTGGATCTCGTCAAGATGGGGCAGGTGGCGAGCGTGACCGTGGAAGCCTATCCCGGCACGTCGTTTTCGGCCGTCCTTTCCGCCGTCGGGGATGTCGTGGATCCCAATTCCAGGACGATCAAGGTCCGGGCCATGGTGGACAATGAGACACACAAGCTGAAGCCGGAGATGTTTGCGCGTCTGAACATTGATGTCGGCGACACCACTCAGTTCATCGCCGTTCCCCGCGAAGCGGTGCTCGAAGTGGACGGCAAGGAATATGTCTATGTCGTGCAGCCCGGCCAGCAGTATGTAAAGCGCCAGGTCAAGGCGGCGATGGCTTCAAGCGATCAAATCCGCATCCTGGATGGGCTCGTGCCGGGCGAGCGGGTCGTGACGAAAGGGGCCGTCCTGATCAAGGGCCAGGAAGCCAAGGCGCCGGGCGCATGATCGTCGCGCAAGTTCTTCACCTGATTTTCGTTCCCCTCCACGCATGATTCCAAGAATCGTCGAGTTTGCGCTTGAGCAGCGGGTCTTCGTCTGCGCACTCGGACTGATGCTGCTGTTCGGTGGTCTCTACGCGTTTCACACGCTCGACGTGGTCGCCTACCCTGACCCGTCTCCTCCGATGATCGAGGTCATAACGCAGCATCCGGGGATTTCCGCGGAGGAGATCGAGCGGCAGATTACCATTCCGGCTGAAGTCATGCTCAACGGCATGCCGGGCGTCCAGGACATCCGATCCCTGTCCATCTTCGGGCTGAGCGACATCAAGGTCTATTTCGATTTCAAGACCAGCTACTTTACCGACCGGCAGGAAGTCCTGAACCGCTTGCAGATGGTGGAATTCCCGCCCGACGTGCGTCCGACCCTGTCCCCCTGGTGGGCCGTCGCCGAAATCTTTCGCTATGAATTGATCGGGGATTCCCACTCGTTGACCGATTTGAAGACGATTCAAGACTGGGATTTAAGGCGGGAATTCAAGCGATTGATGGGAATCATCGACGTCACGGCGTTCGGCGGGACAACCAAGGAATACCACGTCGAACTGGACCCGGGGGCCCTGTTCAGTTACGGCGTGTCGCTGAAACAGGTGCAGGATGCGCTGACGAACAGCAACGCCAACGTGGGCGGCAACTACCTTACGATCGGCGCCCAGAGTCATAACGTCCGCGGCATCGGACTCATCGAGAATCTCCATGACATTGAAGATGTCA
>JBFGRH010000249.1:0-3237 GCA_041563795.1 Nitrospiraceae bacterium
ACCTCGAAGGGACGCCGGCTTTTCCATTTTATTCTCGCCATTATAATTACGGGCTCGGAAGATTCATCCGGACAGGCAGGTGCGATCGAAGCGCAGATGCGGAACGGTGCCTCTAAACAAGAAGGAGATGACACGATGAAACGGACGATGACGATGCTGCTGGTGCCCGCGTTGTGCCTGGCAGTCGGTTGCGGCCAGGCGCCGAACGACAAGCTGAGCGAAGCGGAAAAGGCGGTCATGAACGCCAAGCTCTCCGGAGCCCAGGCCTATATTCCGGAAGACTACGCCAAGCTGGAAGGCATGCTCACGAATGCGAAGACGGAGTTGGCCGACCAGAGCGGAAAATTTGCGCTGTTCCGCGACTACGGCAAGGCGGAACAACTGCTGGTCGCGGTGAAGACCGAAACGTCCAAGCTGATCGAGGAGACGAAGAAGAAAAAGGCGGAGACAAAGGATGCGGCGCTCAGCGCACATCAAGCCGCCAAGGACGCGGTAAAGGCAGCCCAGGCGCTGGTCGCCAAGGCCCCCGTCGGCAAGGACCGGGCCGCCGTGGAAGCCATCAAGAATGAGGCCAAGGCCTTGACCGCCTCGCTCAATGAAGTGCAGATGGCGATGGATACGGAAGATTATCTGACCGCACAATCAAAGGCGAAGGCGGTGCAGGACAAGAGCCTGGCCCTTTCGTCCGAAGTGCGGGGTGCGCTGGCCAAGGTGGGCGGCGCCGGCAAGGGAAAATCCGACACGCCGGGTTCGAAAAGCCCCAAGAAAAAGAAGTAGGAGAGAGACATCCTGATGAACCGGTTCTTCTCAAAGAGGCTGCGTGCGCGCACGGTCATCGCGGTGATGAGCGTCACGCTGCTGTCGGCCTGCGTTCAGCAGGCTCCGCAGGAACTGGTCCAATCAGTCGAAGCGCTGGACCGCCAGCTCGTGGCGGCCCACAGCGCCGAATTCGCACCGGCTGAGTACGCCCGGTTTGTCCAGCGCTGGGTGGCGGTCAAGGAACGGCTCCGATCGGACGGCGATCTCATCGGATGGCCCTGGGAGGACAATCCGTTTGAGACCGATTTGCGCGCGCTCCGGGAAGAGGGGTCCCGCGTGCTGGCGCTGGCGACCGACCAGCGCAACGCTGAGCGTCGCGTGGCCCGGTCCAGTGTCGCGCGCCTGGAGCGCCGGTTCCGGCGGTTGACCAGCGGCGTCGATCAGATCGGGAGCCGCGTGGTGCTCGGTGAGAAGCGCGTCGAGACCGAATTGCTGGTGAAACAGGCCCGGTCCTACATGGAGCAGGGGCGGTTCGTCCTGGCGCAGCGCGTGGCGCGGCAGGCCGACCAGCGCCTGACCACCCAGGCGGCGCAGTTGAACTCCGAGTTGGGCCGCTACGCGGACCAGGCGCAAGTGGATCAGTGGCGCGCCATGGTCCGTCGCACGGTGGACTGGTCCCGGCAGCAACAGGCGGCGGCGCTCGTGGTCGAGAAGGCGAAGCGGCGGATGACGTTGTACCGGAACGGCAGGGTGGCCGCGTCGTACCCTGTGCGCCTCGGCTTCAACGGCGTCCAGGAGAAACGTTACGAGGATGACGGCGCCACGCCGGAGGGAACCTACCGGGTGATCCGGATGAAGGACCGCGGGCAGACGGACTTTTACCGGGCCCTCCTGCTCGATTACCCGAATGGCGAGGATCAGCGGCGGTTCCAGGCGGCCCTCCGGACCGGCGCCGTTCCGTCCCGATCCCGCATCGGCGGGAACATCGAGATCCACGGGGAGGCCCGCCGGGGGCTCAGCCAGACGCTCGGTTGCGTGATGGTCGGCAATCGTCAGATGGACGCGCTCTTTCTCGCGGTCGGGGTCGGCACCCCCGTCACGATCGTCGGCGCGTTGGACGCCGACAACCAGGTGGCCGTCGTCCTGGCGCAGTTGGAGCAGAACGACGACGACCCGAGCGAGGATGACACCGATCCACCCGACGAACAGGCCGTGACGGACGGGGCGGCCGTGGAGCAGGGCTGAGCGGGGAGCATGACCTCGAACAGGCCTTCAATGAGCAACGTGGCCGGCATCGCCCTGCTCGCCGTGACCGCCCTGGCCGCCGGGTTGTCCGCCGACGAGATTGGCGGCGCGCGGGAAATCGACAGCCGCCTCCTTACCGCCCAGCCCAGACCTGCGACGAGCCTGGCGCGTCTGCGCACCCAGCATGCGGCACTCAAGCAGCAACTGGCCTCCTATGCCCCGGCCGGGACCTACCTCGTCGTGGATACGGCGCGCAACCGGCTCTACGTCAAACGCCGTGACACCGTCCTGCTGGAGGCCGTCGTCTCCACCGGGAGCGGGACCATCCTGGACCATCCCGATGAGCCGGAGCGCCGGTGGGTCTTCGACACGCCGCGTGGCGCCTTCGCCGTGCAGTCGAAGCTCGTCAACCCCGCCTGGGTCAAGCCGGACTGGGCCTTTCTCGAAGAAGGCCGTGCCATTCCCGCCGATGTCGCAGAACGGGTGGAAACCGGGACCCTCGGCGAGTACGCCTTCGGGTTCGGCAACGGCTATTTCATCCACGGCACCCTCTACACGAGGCTGCTGGGCAGGAACGTGACGCATGGCTGCATCCGGCTCAATGACGACGACCTGCGCGCGGTGAACCGGCTCACCGATATCGGAACCCCCCTGATCATTTTCTGAGGTGAGTTATCGAAGGTGGCGCATCGTGCTCGGAGCAGCCCTGGCCTTGGCCACGGGCGGTTTCGTGGATGGGTCCTCCGCGGACAGTCTCCAGACGGCCGGCGATCGACAGGCGATCGAGGAGGCCAATGCCCTTCTCCGGGAAGAGATCAAGCTGGCCGCGCGGCCACAGACTTATCTGCTCATCGATACCCACCAGGCGGTCCTCCTGGTGAAGGCCCGGGGAATCGAACTGCAGCGGTTCCCGCTTCTCTCCTCGCGGGTCCGCGCGGATGTCCCGCCGGTTGGTCTGTTTCGACTGACGGTCAGGCCGCCGGTCGATCGTCCCAGGACCAGGCCTGGCGAGGATGCCACCGAACATCCGATCGAGGTGTCAGACATGCCGGCTGAATACCAGCTGGTCCTGGAGCCGTCGCTGATCGTGGCGGTCGGTCCTCCAGCCCAAGACCACCCCTGGCTTTGGGCCAGGGGGGTCGCGCGGGAATGGTGGAAACGGGCGTTTTTAAAGGGTTCCAGCGCCTGGCTTCAGGTTGTGCTTTCCCCGGAGAGTGCCCGGTCGCTGGCCTG
>JBFGRH010000250.1:0-3230 GCA_041563795.1 Nitrospiraceae bacterium
ATCAGGGTTTACCCATCCATCCGCTGGACCGAGTGGAAGATTAAGAATAACTGCCGATCCTATTGTTGGCCGCTTCGCCTTATCGGATTAACAGAACGGCTTGCGGCACCCACTGACTGCTGTATTTAATTCCCCGCCATGGCGAGACCCTCCGTGCCCATCCCTTCCACTCGAGGCCGGTTGAAATAAATTAACTACGGACCGCTGGTTGAACAGTTCGGCCGGTTTTCCCGTCGATCCAGCCCGCTGGTGTCTTGACAAAAAGCCCACAAGTGACCGATATTACGGCGGTTTCCAGCAGGAGCGCAGACGATCTAGAATGAGATAGCCTGCGCAGTCTATCGCGGGACCCCAAGCGGTTCACTTATTAGTTAGGCCTACGCGTTAGTTAGGCCTACGCGCACAACTTCCGTACAACACATGACGCCCTTCTAAGGTCCAAACCAAGAGGAGCCACCTATGCGTCAAGAGTTCATCGCGTTCCTGAAGCAGTACGGCGTCATTGGCCTGGCGCTCGCAGTCATCATCGGCGGCAAGGCCAACGCGCTTGTTACCGCTCTAGTTGACGGAGTCCTTATGCCGATCGTGACGTTCTTCGTCACCAACGGCGCCTGGCGCACGGAGACTCTCGACGTGGGCCCAATACATTTCCTCCTCGGGCCCGTATTGGGGGCGGGGCTAGATTTTCTTATCGTGGCGTGGCTGGTGTTCTGGTTTTCGAAGATGGTGCTGCGCGAAGAAGCCGTCACAAAGAAGTAGCACCCGGCCGCGCGAATGAGCAGCGATGCGGTGGGCGGCAAGGTCACAGACAGGCTACGTGGGGAGAACGGACATGAAGGCCAAGGTGAATGAAATCGCGCCGGATACCTATCGGATCTCGACGTACCATCCGGATTACAAGATGCAGTTCAACCAGTTTCTCATCGTGGACGACGAGCCATTCCTGATGCACACCGGCTTCAAAGTCATGTTTCCCATGACCCTCGACGGCGTGCGATCGGTCATAGACCCCTCCCGCCTGCGCTGGATCGGCTTCAGTCACTTCGAGTCCGACGAGTGCGGCGCCTTGAACGAGTGGCTTCACGTCTCTCCGCGGGCGCAGGCCGCCTGCAGCCTTGTGGGGGCCATGGTGAATATCAACGATTTCGGGGAGCGTCCCGCCCGGCCGCTCGCAGACGGTGAAGTGCTGCAGACCGGCCGCCATTGTCTCCGGTTTCTCGCGACGCCCCACGTACCCCATGCCTGGGATGCGGGCCTCTACTTCGACGAAACCCAGCAGACGCTGCTGTGCTCGGACCTCTTCTTTCAGCCGGGCGATCCCGAGCCGCTGGCAGGGCCGGAGATCGTCGGCCTCGCCCGGGACTCCATCAAGAGCAACCTGACCGGGCCGTTGGCGAAGGACATGCCCTACACGCCCTATACGGCCGGCACGTTCGCCCGGCTCGCCGCGTTGAATCCAAAGACGCTGGCGGTGATGCACGGCTCGTCTTTCACGGGCGACGGCCGCAAGGCTCTCCTGGAGCTGTCCGCCGTGGTCGACGAGCTGCTGGGCTCCCCTTCGCAGGCTGCATGAGGGGTGTTATGCCTGTATTCGGATCCGGCCTCGCCCTCGATCCTGACTGAGCGAGATTCAGAGAGTCTCGGATGCTCTGATCAGCGCCAAGAGCGTCAAGTACGGGAATCTCACGATGACGACCACGGGCAAGGGCCTGAGCTGATTTCGTCCGTGGTCCCCATCCGTTTCTTCCTCATTCTCTGCCTTCTGTTATTGACCTCTTCGGCTTGGGGGCATGAGCCCGAAGCGGACGTCCTCGCGCTCCCAGAAGTGCAGGTGACAGCCGAGCAGCCGCTCGCCGCCTCCTCCCAGCAATTCATTCCCGACAAGGAGTATCTGCTGCAACCCCAGGGGCGCCCGGCGCAGGTCCTCCGGTTGATTCCGGGGTTCATCACGGTCGAGCATTCGGGCGGGGCGGGGAAGGCCGATCAGTATTTCCTGCGCGGGTTCGACGCCGACCACGGCACAGATGTGGCCTTCTTTGTGGACGGCATGCCGATCAATCTGCGGTCCCACGCCCACGGCCAGGGGTACGCCGATTTGAACTTCATCATTCCCGAAACCATTTCCGGCCTGGAGGTGTCCAAGGGCGCCTACCACCCACAGTTCGGCGACTTTGCCACGGCGGGAGCCGTGAATTTTCAAACCCGGGAGGCGGTGGAGGAGGGCGTGGTCCAACTTGCCGCCGGGCAGTTCGGCACCCAGCGACACCTTCTGATGCTCTCTCCAACCAAGGACCGGGTGAGGACGCTGGTCGCCGCCGAGGGCTATTACACCAACGGCCCGTTTCTCAACGACAACCGCTACAGTCGGTTCAATGGCCTGGCCAAGGCGACCCTGAATCCGACGGCCCGGTCCGAGTTGGGTCTGACCGGCACCTTTCAGACCTCGCAATGGAACGCTTCGGGGGAAATCCCGCTGCGGGCCGTGAACGCGGGAACCCTCAACCGGTTCGGGGCCATAGATCCGTCGGAAGGGGGCAAAACCACGCGGGGGACCGGACGGCTGACCTATCATTATGACACGCCGACGGGCGGCACCGCCTTCGCCAACCTCTATGCCCAGTACTACCGGCTGGACCTGTTCACGAATTTCACCTTTTTTCTGAATGACCCGGTGAACGGCGACGGCATCATTCAGGCCGACCGCCGTGTGCTCTATGGAGGCGACCTAGGGTGGCGGCAGAGCGGGGATGCCTTCGGCCTGCCGGGCCGTCTCACGGCGGGAGTGCAGGTGCGGGTTGATGACATCCATGGCCGGCTCAGCACCCACACCCGGCGCGTCACGACGGGGACCACCCTCGACAGCGACATCCTGGAAGCGTCCTACTCGCCGTATCTCCAGCTGGACCTGCAGCCGTTGCCATGGCTTCGGCTTGTCGGGGGCCTGCGGGGTGACCTCTACACCTTCGATGTACGGAACCGGTGTCCGGGTTGCACGACAAGGCCAGCCGGCCGGACGACGAGCGGCCTGGTGACGCCCAAAGCCGGCCTGATCTTGGGCCCCTGGTTCAACATGGAGCTGTTTTTTAATTACGGACAGGGCCATCACAGTAACGACGCTAGGGGGGTCGTGGCCGGGGTCACCCCCGTTGCGCGCGCACAGGCTTACGAGGTGGGGGTTCGCTCCAAGCCGCTGGGGCCCGATCGGCTGGAACTGATCGTCACCCTGTGGG
>JBFGRH010000251.1:0-3226 GCA_041563795.1 Nitrospiraceae bacterium
CATGGCCGCGACGTCGTCGTGGCGGACGACGAGCCGGCGCTTGTGGCGGCGGTCGTGGAGTTGCTCGGTGATCCGGGCCGGCGCCAACGGTTGGGCGCGGCGGCGCGCCGCCTGGTGGAGGCGCGCTACGACTGGTCCCGGTGTCTGGCGCCGTTGGAAACTCTCTACGAGCCGCTGCTGGCTCGAAAGGCGGGTCCGTGCTAAGCGTGTCGATTGTCATCCCTGTCAGAAATGCCACGCGAACCCTGCCGCTGTGCCTGGCGGCATTGGCCCGGCTCGATCCCGCGCCCGCCGAGATCGTGCTGGTCGATAACGCCTCCACGGACGACAGCCTTCCCATGCTGCAATCCTTTCAACAAACTCATCCGTCCTGCGCCGTCCGGGTGCTGGTGGAGTCCCGCCCCGGAGCCTCGGCGGCGCGCAATGCGGGAATCCGGGCCGTCACGGGCGAGATC
The DNA here is from genome assembly GCA_041563795.1 of Nitrospiraceae bacterium. Classification (GTDB taxonomy): domain Bacteria; phylum Nitrospirota; class Nitrospiria; order Nitrospirales; family Nitrospiraceae; genus 2-02-FULL-62-14. The sequence continues at coordinate 456 of JBFGRH010000251.1, forward strand.
GTCGCGTTTACCGATTCCGACTGCACGCCGGACCAGGCATGGCTGGACCATTTGATCACGCCGTTTGCCGACCCGGCGATTGCCGCGTCGGCCGGACGCATTCTGGCGTCTCCCGCACGGACAACGGTGGAACTCTTCAGCGGGCTGTATACGCTGCAATCGTCCGACAAACCGGCCCGCTTCGATCGATGGAGCCCGTGGGAGGGGGGGTTCCCGACCGCCAACCTGGCCGTCCGCAAGGTGGTGCTTGAAAAGCTTCAGGGGTTCGACGAGTCGGTGGGTCACTACGGAGAGGATATTGACCTGTGTGCGCGAATCTATGCGCTGGGGGCGGGCATCGCCTATGTTCCGGAGGCCGTGACGTCCCACCATCATCGCACCACGGTCCGCGGCATGGTCCGCCAGGCCTTCGGCTACGGTAGCGGCCATCCCTTGCTGCTTCGCCGCCATGCGGGACGCGGATTGTGGCTGGATCTGCCGCGGTGGTCGCTGGTGCTGCCTCGATTCCCACTGCCGGCCTGGCTGGATCTCGCGTCGGCGGACAAGAAGGTCCTCGCGGTCCTGGTGGTGGGCGCATGGTACGGGCCGGCGCTCTGGCTCCTGGTCCCGTTGGCCTTGTGGCTGACCATGCAATCCTATGATCGGGCGAGGCGGAGGGGATTGCCGGTGAGGGCAGAAGCGATCGAGCTGGCCGGATTATTGCTGCTGAAGTCCTCGGCCATGACGCTTGGCCGCTGGTGGGGTTCGGTGAGATATCGAGCCCTCTGTCTGTAGGAGACGAACGATGAGCGTCAAAGATACGGCCTTCAACCTGATAACCAGGAGCTATCACTGGCTGTTTGCCAGGACCTGGTGCTATGCCTGGAACAAGCTGCTGTTCAACCTGAGCTTGCGGGGACTCGGCATCCTGACCGACCTGCCGGGGCAGGTGATTTCATCGGGCGAGAAACGGTTCCTGCGCAGGCTCGCCCCACAGTGGGGATCTTCACCGACGATTCTGGATGTCGGGGCTCATCACGGTGACTATGCCCGGTTCGTGAAACAACTGGCGCCGCGGGCCACGGTCTATGCCTTCGAACCGCACCCGCGCACGTTTGCCGTCTTGGAGAAGCAGGCCTCGCGGGACGGCGTGATCGCGGTGAATCGCGGGTGCGGCGATGCCACGGGTCCGGTTGACCTCTATGATTATGCCGACCATTCCGGGTCCGTCCATGCGACCGTGTACCCGGAGGTCATCACGTCGCTGCACCGGGGCCGATCGGAGTCGGTCAGGGCGCAGGTCATCCGGCTTGATGAATTCATCCGTGAGCGCGGCATCAAGCACGTCGAGCTGCTCAAGATCGACACCGAGGGGCATGAGCTCAAGGTCCTCCTGGGCCTGCGGGAGGCCCTGGCGAATCATCTCATCGATGTCGTCCAGTTCGAATTCAATTCCATGAATGTGATGAGCCGCGCGTTCTGCCGTGATTTTTATGCCGCGCTGCCGGACTTCACCTTCTATCGACTGGTGCGGGACGGGCCTGTGCCGATGGGTGAGTATTGGCCGGTCTTTTGCGAGATTTTTGCCTATCAGAATATTGTCGGAATCAGAAAAGGAAGTGGTCTCACACTGTGAGCCAGTTGAGCAGGTGGGCCGGGCGGACGGATCGGATGGATTGGAGATGATCAGCCTGTCGATCATCATCTGCACGAAAGATCGGCCGGACGATCTGGCAAGGGCGATCGCGTCGGTGCGGGCGGCCGACGAGGTCGGGCGGGAGGCCGAGATCGTGGTGGTGGAGGAAGCCGACGCTCCGCGGGTCATCCCGGGAGTCCGGTATGTCCATCTACGCAGGGAAGGCCGGGGGTTCGGCTATGCCCGCAACGTCGGCGTGCGCGAGGCCAAAGGCGACGTGCTCCTGTTCATCGACGACGACTGCGAAGCCGAGCGGGGCTGGGCGGCGGCGCTGGCTTCTCCCTTCCGGCAGGACGTGCGCCTGCTCGGGGTCGCCGGCGCGGTGCTGGTGCGGAACTGCGGGGCGGTCGGCTACGCGGAGAACATCCTGGGCTTTCCGGGCGGCGGCCTGCGGTACCTGGACGGGGCGAACGGGCGGGTGGTGCCCACGCGGCACTTGTCCACCTGCAACTGCGCCTACCGGCGGCAGGCTGTGCTCGATGCCGGCGGGTTTGTCGAGGCGGCGCGCATGGGAGGAGAAGACTTCCTCCTGGCCGAACGGGTTTCGGCGCTCGGCCCCTGTGTATATGCGCCCGGCGCCGTGGTCTATCACCGCCCCCGGGGATCGTTGTCCGCGATTTTCCGCTGGTTCATGCGTCGCGGGCAGAGCGAAATGCGCATGGCCCGTCTGGTCACCGACCGGTCTCGATTCTGGGGATTTCTGATCCGGAGTTCATGGACGCTCCGGGCGGTGGTCGCGGTGGGAGCCGTCGCGCAATGGCCCTGGCTGCTGGGATGGCTGCCGCCGGCGGCGGGCCTGTACGCCGGCGCCTTGCTCTGGCGCTTTCGGTTCGCGCGACAGTATCCGGCCCATCGCCGGGCCTGGTGGCTGGTGCCGTTGGTGAAAATAACGATGGATGCGGGCACTGAGGCCGGACGGTGGAAAGCCGTCCTCCTGCCGGGGCGGGCATGACACCGACGACCGTGCTCATCGTCTCGAATCACGCGGAGATCGTCGGCGGGGGAGAAATCAGCCTGCTGCTGCTCCTGGAGGGACTGGACCGCGCCCGGTGGCGGCCGGTGGTGGTGGCACCGGGCGAAGGCGTGGTGGCCGAGC
>JBFGRH010000252.1:0-3176 GCA_041563795.1 Nitrospiraceae bacterium
GACCAAGTGCTGCGGGTTTCCGATCATCCTGGAAAAAGAGCAGATTGCCGTGAGCATGGCCGGCGCCAACATGAAAGAAGCCAAGGACAGGGGCGCGGATTTCATGGTCACCCCCTGTCCGCTCTGCCACATGAGCCTGGACATCTACCAGGAACGGGCGGGGAAAGCCGTCGGCGCGAGGCTCGACCTGCCGATTCTGCACCTACCCCAGTTGATCGGCCTGGCGATGGGCATTCCCGACAGGGACCTGGGGTTGTCGCGCCATCTCATTTCCGTGGATTCCATCCTCACGCGGATGAAAGGACAAGGAGCTCCGGCATCATGAAAGTATTAAATATCACTGATTATCAGAAGTTTAGTGTAGAAAAGATGAAGAAGAACAATATGTTTCAGACCCCGCGATTCTTCTGCGACATCTATTGCTTCGAGCCCGGGCAGGAACAGAAGGGGCACATTCACGGACAGCAGGACAAGGTCTACCTGGTGCTGGAAGGGAAGGGCACGTTCCAGGTCGGAAACGAGAAACAGGTCCTGGGACCGGGGGACGGCACGATGGCGCCGGCAGGCGAGGAACACGGCGTCCTCAACCACACCAAAGACCGGCTCAAGGTCCTGGTTTTCGTGGCCCCGAATCCATCACACTAACGAATGTCCAATGGTGCGGTCACGGTAATGGCCCCGGCAAAGTCCCCCTCGCGGCCGCCTTCCTTGAGATAGCCGGACACATCCTGATCGCCTTTCGGTTCCCCGTGGCACTTCAGGCATGCCTTCTCGTAGTAGATCGGCATCACCACTCGCAGGGTCTTCCCACCCCCCGTCAACTCGCTGACGTAGGCCTCAGCGTTCGGTCGGCCGGCCAGCCACTTGAGGACCGAGGTCTCGTAATCGTCCGGGGTATTATTGGGGTTTCGCGGGTCCAGCGTCGTTTGCTTAAGGCGCACGTTGGTTGCCTTCGAGAACCGCGCGGCGGCCTGGCTGCCGTAGGTGGCCGGGATGAAGTTCTTGTACCCAATGCCCCGCTGGTTGATCACCACCTGCGCATCGCGGACCACCTCCTTGCCGGCCTGCAGGAGCGCGGGCAGCAACTCGCGCGCCAGGGGAGGAACAACGATGGACACCGGCACGTCATCCAGACTCAGCAGATTGATGCCGGTTTGTCTGCGGAACTCCTCAATGACCAGTTTCTCGAACACCTCCGGCGTAAATCCCTTGTCACCCTTATGGGGATCGTCGATCAGGGTCTGATGCTGGTCAATCACGATCCGACCCGCGTTGAGCATCTTGGCCAGCAGGCGGGCCGTCGCTTCCGCTTCCGCCCGATCGACCGCCCAGGAACGTTCCACGCACAGCCCCACCATCGCGGCAAATGCCACGGCGGCGATCATCCAAGCGCCCAATATTGTTTTCATGGACTCCCTCTCGTCACGAGCAAATCTACATGGCCTGATGAACATGGCATTCCCCCTGATAGTGCTGCGCGACCATTTTTTCCACGGCGAACGGCAGTCCCTCCTCTGCGGCGCGCCGGGGATACGCATAGACCTCCGTCAACCAGCGCCGCCGCATCTCGTCAAGCCTCCCCGTGGCCTCGAGCCGGAACAGCAGGTCGTTGATGAACTGCCGCAGGCTGTAGCTTTCCTCCGCCATGATCACCGCGTAGTTCTCGCTGCTCAGCAGGCGCGGCTGTCCGGCGTCAGTGGAAATAAACTTCCAGTCTTTTCGCACTCGATTCACCGAGTACGCAAGGAGCGGTTGCTTGGAGAGTATCACATCCACCGGCGGGTTCTGTGATTCGAACGCGGCCGGGAGCGATTCACACAGCAGGAGCCGGGTCTCCTTCAAATTGGCGACGGCATACAATTCGGCCGTGGTCCCTTCCTGGACCGCGACGGTCAGTCCCGCCAGGGCGCGACGCATGACGGCCGGTTCGACCAGGCGACCGGCTCCCGGCGGAACCTGCGCGCGCACTCGTGCGGCCAGATCCGGTTGCCTGGTGATCATCACAAGCCCGCCGTCATAGAAGTAGGGGACCGAATAGGCGAGGCCGGCACGGTTCGGGGCCGGTGCGTTCTCATTCACGGCGGAGACGAACAAATCCATCTTGCCCTCGTTCAACTGCACGAACAGGTCCCGAAAATGCACGAGGTGCAGGACCGGGGTGACCGACCGGCCGCCACAATGGGCCGTCAGCGCCGCGGACATTTCCTTGACGATCTCGACATCGAGACCCGTCACACGGGAGCCCACGTCCGTCCAGATCGCCGGGAACACGAAGGGCTGGCGGGGCTCGATGCCCATGCCCACACGCAATGTCTGCCTGGCGCAGATCGCCGCCAGGTCGTCGGTCTGGATCGGCACGACCAGTTGAACGGCGTCCAGCAACAGCCCGCAGCCGGAGAAGACGACGGCGCAGGGGAACAGGGCCAGGGACGCGAGAGTCTTTCTAAGGCCTTGTCGCATGGTCAGAACCTGACGCCGGTCGTGAACAGCCATTGTTGCGCCTGCCCCCCCTCGCCCCGAAAGTCGATCCCGTACTGGGTGTACTGCAGCCCGATGTCCACCGCAAGGCCGCGCGCGACGGGAAAGCGGGCGCCGACCTGCCCGCCGATCAGGTGACCCGGCGCATTGTGGCCCGGGCCCGGCGCCGTGCCGCCCGCGAGGAGGCCGAGGTAGGGGACGGCGCGATCCTCCAGCGGGCCGAAGAGCACGTGGCGGATGATCCGGTTGAGCGGCCTCTGCTTGGGAAAGTCCAGCACGTCGATGAAATTATTCCACCGCGGGTTGAGGTACACGGAATGCTGGTCGGTCTTGAACTCCTCCGAATGGACGCTGAAGAACTGGTAGATCGCCCGGACCTCGAGCTCACCGTAGCGAAGGGCGGTGAAACCGGCCTGGATGCCGATCTCCCGGTCATCGGGGCCGAATGTTTGATGTCGGAGCGCCACATCGAAGCTGAAGGGCCTGATCGGAAGCATCTCCAGCGTCGCTTCCTGGGCCAAGCTGGCAGGAGCACCTGCCAACACCAGCAGCATCGTGAGGGCAGAAAAATACGGCGGGGCCGGGACACGTCCCGACCCCGCCGTACCGCTCCCTTTACCGGTGCGTGGTGCTATTGGGCTGGTTTCGTCGCAAGCTCCCATGGCGTCATCGGCATCAGCGGAGCCGGCTTGGCATCC
>JBFGRH010000253.1:0-3136 GCA_041563795.1 Nitrospiraceae bacterium
AGGGATCCATCCTGCTCGTGACGTCAGCCACCCACATGGCGCGGGCCACCGGGCTGTTTCGCAAGCAGGGATTCACCGTCACGCCGGCCCCATGCAACTACCGCCTGCAGGCCTGGCCCGACGTCTGGTCGAACCTCGATTTAGTTGATGTCTTCCCAGACTTGTACGCCCTCGACGAGTTCACCAACGCGCTCACCGAAGTCATCGGTATCATCACCTATTGGGCAACAGGGAAACTATGAGGGGAACAGGGACAGGCACCGGCCCTGCCCAGCTTCGGCCTGAGCCGGTTCCTTCAGCGGCGGGCCTCGACAATCCGGTGGACCGCGCCTCCGTGGTGCACCACGTAGAGCTCGCCTTCCTGGTCCTGGCCAAAGGATGAAATCTGCAGGTCGGTGTCCAGCAACACCTGCTGCGTGCCGTTCACGAGAGAAAAGATCTCCCCGCTGCAATAGTCCCCGTACAGATAGGCGCCCTGCATGGACGGCAGCCTGGCGCCGCGGTAGACGTAGCCGCCCGTGATCGAACAACGGCCGTTCGCGTGCGTGTATTCGGCCACCGGCGGGATGAGGCCGTCGCTGGCGCAGCCGTCGCGCGGAAGAAAACAATGGGCCCCTTCCATGATGCGCCAGCCGTAATTGCCTCCCCGTCGCACGACGTTAATTTCCTCCCATTCATTCTGGCCGACGTCCGCAGCCCAGAGCTCGCCCGTCTTTCGGTCGAACGAAAACCGCCAGGGGTTGCGGAGCCCAGAGGCGAAAATCTCCGGCCGGCCGCCGCCCGACACAAACGGGTTGTCCTTGGGGATGGCGTAGGGCGCACCGTGATCCACGTCGATCCGGAGCAGCTTGCCCAGGAGTTCGTTGGTGTCCTGGCCGCGATTGCCCGGGTCGCCACCCGAGCCGCCGTCGCCCAGCGCGATATACAGGAAGCCGTCCGGTCCGAATGCCACCATGCCGCCATTGTGATTGGCGTAGGGCTGAGGAACCACGAGGAGCTGTTTTTCATCCGGTGAAGCGACATCGGGATTCCGGGAGACCTTGAACTCCGACACCACCGTCGCACCGTCCGGACGGCGCGTGTAGTTGACGACAAACCGGCCGTTGGTCTTGTACGAGGGGTGAAAGGCCAGCCCCAGCAGACCCTGCTCCCCTCCGTAACGAACCCTGTCCGTCAGGTCCAGAAACGGCCTGGCCTCCATCCGGCCCTGCTGCACGATGCGGATTCGCCCCGGCTGTTCCACGATGAACAGCCGGCCGCTGCCGTCTCCCGCATGGGTCACGTAGACGGGATGTCGAAGGCCCTTCGAGATGACCGGCTCCAGAGCCATAGCTGGCAACGGACCGGCCGATACGGGACTGCCTGCGACGCAGGCCAGGACCATAATCCAGCCCGTCCTTAACAGGCCCGCTGCGACCCTGTTGCGCCACTTCCTGGTCATCGGTCCACCTGTCGTTCGAGATAGTCGATCAAGGCCTTGTAGGTCAGTTCGCGAGTCTTCGCCTTGGATGGGGCCGCGACGCCGGCGCGGGATTCCAGCCAGACCGCGTCCGCGACGTGCTGCTGCGCCTCGTTGCACAGGGTCCACATGTCGTGGAGCAGGTTTTCCGGTAGACCGACCTGCACCCCCTCGGATTCGATCCGGTCGTCGAGAATCGCCAGCAGGTCGGAAACTGCCTGATCGGGCCGATAGGGAGCCGGCTCAAACCCGAAGGTCTGCTGGGTCTGCGCTTCCTGGGCCGCCTGCTCGACCAGGTCGCGCATGTAGGATTTCAGCAGGCCGACGATGTGACCGGTGACTTTCATGTTCCTCTCGTGACTCTTGAACCATTATCGGCCAAGGACGGAGCAGGGGCAAGGCATTCGGAATTCCGCCGGCTTGACCCGCCTTGGAGGCGTCCGTAAGATGCAGCGATGGGAGCGGCGGACTCAACCGAACGTCTGGACCTGTCCATCTCAACCGCGGCCGGTCCGATCACGACAAGCGTCGAGGTCCCGGACGGGTTTGTGCCGGTCACCCAAATCCTCCCGCTCCTGCGCCAGCTCGGCCGGCAGGCCCAGGCCCTGGAACAACAGAAGACCGCAGCGGCCGGCCAGGTCATCTCCTGTGCCAGGGGCTGTGCCGCCTGTTGCCGGATGTTGGTTCCCGTCTCGGCCCCGGAAGCCTTTGCGCTTCGTGACATGGTCGCCGCCCTGCCTCAACCCCGGCGCGATCACATCCGACGGAGGCTGGACGAGACGACGGCGCTCCTGGAGCAGGCAGGGCTGCTCGCGCAACTGCAGCAGGTCGCGGAGACCGATCGCCCCATCACGGATGAGATGATGGAGCCGATCAACCGCGCCTACTTCACGCTGAAAATGCCCTGTCCCTACCTGGAGGACGAGGCCTGCTCGATCTACGAGGATCGTCCGGCTGCCTGCCGCGAGTTGCTGGTCACCTCGCCGGCCGAGTGGTGCCAGGACATGGTCCACAAGCCGGTCCGCTCCATCCCGGTTCCGATTCGTGTCAGCACGATCCTCGGCCTCCTATGGTCGGACCTGGCCGGCGGACCGCCCCGCCTGATCCCGTTGCCGCTGGCTTTGGACTGGGCCGAGCGCCATTCGGTAGAGCATCGCGCTGGATGGAAGGCCAGGGGCCTGCTAGACAAGGCACTGGACACGATCTGGCGATTCCTGAGCCGGCAGCCCTCCCGCTAACACGATGCGTTGTGCCCAACGCCGCCTTTGGGCTATGATCCGCCCTCGCTTACCACTGTCGTCAGCAAGGAGAAAGCATGGTTAAACCAGTTATTGCGTGCCTGGACCTGGAAGGGGTGCTGGTTCCGGAAATCTGGATCAACGTCGCCGAGAAAACCGGCATTCTCGAGCTGCGCCGGACGACCAGGAACGAACCGAATTACGACAAGCTCATGAAGTGGCGGCTGGGCATCCTGGACCAGCACAAGCTGAAACTGGCCGACATCCAGGCTGTCATCGGAACCATGAAACCGCTGGATGGGGCGGGAGAGTTTTTGGGTTGGCTGAGGGAGCGGTGCCAGGTGATTATTCTCTCGGATACCTTCTATCAGTTCGCACTGCCCCTCATGCGACAGCTCGGTTACCCAACGCTCTTTTGCAACAGCCTGGAGATGGATGC
>JBFGRH010000254.1:0-3102 GCA_041563795.1 Nitrospiraceae bacterium
AAAGTGTCGGACGGCGGCAAGAGCGGCGAGCTGATCGGGGTCGCGCGGGTGAGCAACATGAAGGACGGGAAGGAAACGGCCGACCCGCACGGGATTGCGGTCAGGAAATAGCCGGACGTTCCTGAGGGCGGCGGGCGTGGTTCGCCGGCCTACTTGCCCTTGGGGATATCGCCCGAGACCCCGAAGCGGCCGGTTTCGCCGAGAGGCGAATGGGTCCGGAGATTGTCGGCCCGGCTGGAATCGACGTCCCATTCATGGTCGCCGGACGGCGGCTCCCAGCCCAGCTTCTTCAGCGTGTCCACCGTGATCTGCTTGAGCGCGTCGACCACGGTGAGGCGGGCCGTCGCGAAGGACACGACCCGGTCCGTCTCCGATTCCACTTCCGAGGCCTTGGGGTCGTGCAGAAACGCGACCAGCGGCTCGATGGCCGTGTCGCCGATCAACACCAGCGACGGGGCCGCCCGTTCCCGCAGATTCTGATCCTTCAACATCATGATCAGGTCGGGAATCACGCGGGGATCGCGGAAATGGCCCAGCGCCGTCGCCGCCGCTTCCTTGATAAACGCCTCTTCGCTGACGATGCAGCCCGGCGTCGGCGTGCCCTCTTGCCTGATCCCCTTGCCCTTCAGCGCCGCCATCACCGCCGGCAGGGCCCGCGCATCGCCGATCATCCCGAGCGACATGATCGCGTGCCGCTTGACCGCCCCGTCCTTCATCGCCTCGATCAACGCATCGATGGCCAGCGGGCTGCCGATCATGCCCAGCGCGATGGTCGCGTCCTCCCGCACGGCCCGGTCCGCGTCCTTCAGCGCCGCGATCAGCGCATCCACCACCTTCGGTTGCTTGGCCCAGGCGCTGCCGATCTGGTAGTCGGTCGTCATCCCGCCGAGCGCGCGGGCGCCGTGGCAGCGGACGACGAAGTCCTTGTCCTGCAGGCAGGCGATCAGCGGATCGATGGACGGCTCGCCGATCGCGACCAGCGCGGTGCCCGCCGTCTCGCGCACGATCTTCGAGGTGTCCCGGAACAGCTTGATGAGCGCGGGGATGGCCTTCGCGTCGCCGATCTTCCCCAGCGCCTCGGCCGCCGCGCTCTTCACCGCCCCGTCGCGGTCCCGGCAGGCGATCATCAGGGCATCCACCGCCTTCGGGTCCTTGAGGTCCCCGCAGGCCTTGGCGGCGTGCTCACGCACGCGCCACCGTTCGTCCTTCAGGCAGGCAATCAGCCGGTCCACCACCCCGCGGCCCAGGTGCGTCATCGCCGCGACCGCTTCGTTGCGTACTTCCATGATCGGATCGTTGAACAGCGTGATGAGCGCCTCAACGGCCTTCGGCCCGCCGATCCTGGCGACCGCCCAGCCCGCATGCGCCCGGACCGACCAGTACTCGTCGCCGATGGCGGTGAGCAAGGCGTCCAGCGCCTCGGGAGTCGCGCGTTGGGCAAACGCCTTCGCGGCTTCCTCCCGCGTGGCGTCATCGACGTCTTCGAGCGCTTCCAGGAGATCGTCAATTGATTGCTGCGCCATGCTTTGCTCTTACACTCCTGTCACTATGATGTTCAAAAAGGCCGTTCAGCAAGACCGCAGGGAGCGCGGCGACCGAGGAGGTACATACCAAACTTCGTTTGAGCCGTTCGCCCTAGAAATGTTCTTGGCGAACGGATAAACCCCTTCAGTGATTCCAAGCTGGCGGCCTTTTTCAACATCATTTGTAATCGTAATCGCGCGTGCCGCCGTACGGAGATGTCCGGCTGCACTTGACGGTGAGGGTCTGGGTCGCGCGGCCGGACACACACTGATCCAGCGATGCGGCAAAATCCAGTTTCCCCTCCAGCGTGACGGCAAACGGAAAGTCGAAGGTGTAGGTCCCGAACTTGTACGAACCGGGCTTGAGCTGGAGCGTCCGCCGCTCGGTGCTCCGGTAGGCGTCGGTGCTGTCCGGATCCAGCGTCATGATCATCGGCGTGATGCCCGGCACCTGCCAGCGCGTCGGCGGGGCCAGCGCCGTCGCGTCGAACGTGATCGCATGTTCCTTGGTGTGCGCAGCCGGCGGCGCCGCGTCCGACGCCAGGGGCGCCACGAGCAGCAGGGCCAGGGCCCCCCATGCAAGACTGTGACGCTTAGCAAGACAGTGACGGTTACTGGCCATGGAGATTCAGGGCGGGCTCGTTCCGCACTACCGCTCGGGGGGCGCGGAAAATTTCCTCGATCGCGTGGCTCTGCCACTCCACGAAGGTCTCGACACCGAAGGCGCGCATGATGGTGGCACCGGTATCCATGATGGAGACGGGCCCGGCGATCGTATGGCCCGCCTTGATATTGGCGCCGGAGGCAATCCAGGGGACATGCGGCACCGACCCGTTCTGCTTTGGCTTCCCGATGCCGTTCAACGCCGTCACGATCACCATCGTATCGTCGATCAGCTTGTATTGCCTGTACACGTCCAGGATGGCCCCGATGGCATTGTCCACGTCCTTCAACCCCTCGGCATAGGCCTTGGAGGTCCAGCCATGCTCCGATCCGGCGCGGGCGGCGTCCGGCAGATGCACGATCAAGAGATGCGGCAGCCCGTACACGTAATGGTTGTAGCCCCCCTGTTCACCCTTCTTGAAGTATTCCCGCACGTAGGTCACGACCGTGGACGCCTTGCACTCGGGCCGCAGCCGTCCACACACCTGGTAGTCCACGAAGGAGGCCGGGCGGGCGAGCTGGTAGAGCGACTCCTCCATGAAAAAGATGGCGGTGTCCTTGCCCCCGCCCAGGTCCAGGTAATCGAACATCATGGGCGGCCTCGGATAGCCCCGGGCGAAATCGAACACATCCCAGTCCATGCCGTGCTTCTCAACCGGCAGGCCGGTGAGCAGGGACGCCATGGTCGGCAGACGCAGCGGGGGATTCACGGCGGTGGCGGACCAGGCAACTGAGCCGTTCTTGACCAGCTTGCTCACAACCGGCATGGACCCGGTCTTGAGCGAGTCCTGCCCGAAGCCTTCCAGCACGAACAGCACGATGTGCTCAGGCTGCACCGGAGTGGCCGGGGGGGCCGCCAGGGAAGGACCGGCCAGAGCAAGGGACAGGGCCAGTGTCAGGGCCCAGTCTGTCATCC
>JBFGRH010000255.1:0-3099 GCA_041563795.1 Nitrospiraceae bacterium
CAGGCCGTACAATTCCTCCATGCCCGCAACACCCCCGATAGACCAGACGCTCCGGTCCAAGCTCGATCACCTGCCGGACCAGCCGGGCGTCTATCTGATGAAGGACGCCAAGGACGAAATCCTCTACGTCGGCAAGGCCTCCGTGCTCGCGCACCGCGTCCGCTCCTACTTCCAGAAGGGCGGCGACCCCGCGCCCAAGACCCGCCTGCTGCTCAGCCAGATCGCGGATTTCGAGACGATCGTCACCCGCTCCGAGCTCGAAGCGCTCATCCTCGAAAGCAACCTGATCAAGCGGCACCGGCCGAAGTTCAACATCCTCCTCCGCGACGACAAGCAGTATCCGTACCTGCGCCTGCCCGTCCGGGAGAACTTCCCGCGCCTGTCGATCGTGCGGAAGGTCAAGAAAGACGGCGCCCTGTACTACGGGCCGTACACGGACGGCAGCGCGCTCAAGAGCACGCTCAAACTGATCCGCCGGGTGTTTCCGCTCGCCACCTGCGAGATCGACATCGACGGCACCGCGGAACGGGCCTGCATCGAATTCGAGATCAAGCGCTGCATGGCCCCCTGCATCGGCAACCAGGGCCGCGAGGACTATCACAAGATCGTCACGCAAGTCCGGCAATTTCTCGAAGGACGGGACACGGAATTGCTCGACGGCCTGCGCGAGCAGATGCAGATCGCGGCGGACCGGCAGGCCTTCGAAGACGCGGCGCGGCTGCGGGACCAGATCTTCAAGATCGAACAGACGCTGGAAAAGCAGCGCATCACGCAGACCACGGCGGCGGACCAGGATGTCTTCGGCCTGGCCCGCCAGGGCACGGCCGTCGATCTCCAGATTCTCTTCGTCCGTGGCGGGCTGCTCATCGGCCGCAAGGATTTCTTCTGGCCCGACGCCGCCGAGGTCCCCGCCGAGGAGCTCGTCCGGTCCGTCCTCGAGCAGTTCTACAACAAGGACGGGCTGCCCCCGAAAGAGCTGCTGGCTCCCCTGCCGCTGGCCGAGGCGCCGCTCATCGAGACCTGGCTCTCGGAGAAAAAGGGGCAGCCGGTCACCGTCCTGGCGCCGGAACGGGGCATCAAGCATCAATTGGTGCTCCTGGCGGAGGACAATGCCGCCGCCGCGCTCGCCGACCATATGAGAAACGAGGAGACGGACCGCCAGGCAACCGCTGAACTCAAGCGCTTGCTGCGCCTCGAACGGGCGCCCCGCCGCATCGAGGGCTTCGACATTTCCAATACCATGGGAAGCGAGTCCGTCGCCTCCTTCGTCGTGTGGGAAGAGGGGCAGGCCAAAAAGTCGGACTACCGCAAATTCCGCATCAAGACCGTCTCTGGCGCCAATGACTTCGCGAGCATGAAGGAGGCGGTCGCGCAGCGCTACGGCAAGTCGGAAGACCTGGCCCTCCCCGACCTCGTGTTGATCGACGGCGGGCTCGGCCAGTTGGCCGCCGCCATGGAGGGACTCAAGGAGGCGGGGCAGACCGGGCTGGCCATCATCGGCCTCGCGAAGGCCAAGGGAGACAAGGAGGAACGGATCTTCCTGCCGGGGCGCAAGAACCCGATCCTCCTCAAGCCCTCTTCTCCGGCCACGCATCTCCTCCAGCGCGTGCGGGACGAGGCCCACCGCTTCGCCATCACCTACCATCGCAAGCTGCGCGGCAAGGCGCTGGTCTCCTCCAGGCTCGACCAGATCGTCGGCGTCGGCGAAATCAGGCGGAACCAGCTGCTGCGGAAATTCGGCAGCCTCGACAAGATCGCCGGGGCCACGGACGCCCAGCTTCGCGAAGCCGGCCTCGACGCCAAGACCGCCGCCGAGGTCAAAAAAGCCCTGGCCGACCTTGGCGTTCTCCTTTGACAAACACCAGGGGTTATCCTATCGTCTAGACGCATTCATGGCCGGGCAGGGCACGTCGCCCGGTACTGCTTGAACCTATGGCCAACGCCTCCGCACGAACATCCTCCGCCCCCGTCCGCTATTTCCGGCGACGATCGGAAGGCAGGGCCGGGGACGACACGTCCGGCACGGATTCCCCCGCACGGGAGGTTTCCCGTTCCGCACCCCCTCCGCCTGGGGAACTGGACCGCGACGATCTTCTCGCCCTGCGAACCGAGCGCCTCAAGCTGTTGTACGAATCCTCTCCGGTCGTGCTGGGGGCGACGGTCTTGTGCGCGAGTGCGCTCGCCGTCGTCGAATGGGCGCTTGTCCCCCCTGTCCCTCTGCTGGCGTGGCTGGCCTACATGCTGGTCCTGGCCATCGGCCGCTTCGCGCTCGCGAGGGCCTTTCAGCGGTCGGCACCCGGTCCTCAGGGGACGCCCCGCTGGGAACGGCGGTTCCTGACCGGCGTCCTACTGACCGGCCTGGGGTGGGGGTCCACCGCGTTCCTGCTGTTCCCGGAGTCATCGGTTCCTCATCAGATCTTTGTGATATTCGTCCTGGGCGGCATGACCGCCGGGGCCGTGACGACCCTGTCGGCCAAGTTCGGCGCCTTTCTCTGCTTCGCGGTGCCGACCATGACGCCGGCGGCCATCCGGTTATTAAACGCGGATATTCCCCTCGCGAGCACCATGGGGTGGCTGGCGGTTATTTTTACGCTGGCCATCGCCTACGTGGCCCTCCGGGTGCAGGCCACGATCGTCAGTTCCCTTGATCTGCGGCTCCAGCATCAGGCCCTGCTCGACCGGTTGCGCCTGCAAACCGTCCGTCTCGAGCAGGCGGAACACGCCCGGGTGGCCAGCGACCGGCGATACCAGTTTTTCGTGGACCAGGCGAGCGACATCATCTACCGCACCGACCCGGCCGGCCGGTTCACGTTCGTCAACGTGGCCGCGGCGTGCATCATGCATTACTCCGAGGCGGAGATGATCGGGCGGCACTTCCTCGAGTTCATCCGGCCCGATCACCGCCGGGCCGTGGAACGGTTCTATGGCCGGCAGTTCGTCCGCAAGATCCCCTCGACCTATTTCGAATTCCCGGCGCTCACGAAAGACGGGGTCGACGTGTGGCTCGGTCAAAGCGTGCAGTTGTTGACGGATGGCGGCCGTATCTTCGGGTTCCAGGCCGTGGTCCGGGACATCACCGAGCGCAAGCAGGCCGAGGCG
>JBFGRH010000256.1:0-3031 GCA_041563795.1 Nitrospiraceae bacterium
GACAATCTACGGACGCGTTCTGGCGATTGACCTGCCTGGTAACAAGATCCACCTCGAGGGCGGTGGCAGCTCTCACGATGAGGGCCGCGCGGGCGGTGGAGCCATGAACTACCGGACCGCCTATATCGACGACAAGACCAATATGGAGATCCTGAATCAAGTCCAGGCTGGCGATGATGTGACGCTCCAGGTGGTGGAAGAAACCACCGCGGCGCAGCCGTTCGGGACCGGCCGCAAGATGGTCCGGGAAATTTCCGTGATTCGCGTCAACGAGAAACTGGCCGGATTCGGCGGTCTGGGACAGAGGCCGAACCCCATGACGGAGCGCGGGATCGAGACGAATTCAGGCTCCAACCATGGCGGAGTTGTGGGCCAGGTTCTGCCGGGTGAAATCAAGGGCGGGATCCCCACAGGAATTAGTGAATACACGGGTGCGGCTCCCTGCTGGAACTGCTCACCTCAGCCAGGCTGGGGCGACAATGGAGTGGGCGGCAAGACCGACTACGGGACGAACGCTGACAACCCGACCCTGACCAAGCAGTAAGCCAGACGGTCGAAAAAAAAAGGTAGTCATGTCGGGGGTGGCTGGAGGCAGCCACCCCCGATTTATTTTGTGATCCTGGGAGCTTCCTCCGCTTGTCCCTTCTTCGCCCGCTTGTTAGTATGGCTCATTCAAGCAACGGGGAGACCAACCAGTGACCGACGGCACACGACAGGGTATGGATGCGGAAGTCCAAGCGGATGCCCTGCTGGACCTCAGGGGGGTGATCTGTCCCTACAACTTTGTGAAGACCAAGCTGAAGCTCGAAACGATGGAGGCGGGGCAGGTACTGGCGGTCATTCTTGACGACGGGGAGCCGATTCGAAACGTGCCCCGCAGCGTCAGTGACGATGGGCACGCTGTGTTGAGGCAGGAATCATTCGACCTTGCCTATCGGGTCCTGATCAAGAAACGCCCCGACTGAGCTGCGCTCTCCTCCTCCGCTTCCTCTGAGCCCGCCGCTTCTGTTGAGCCCCTTCGATGACCATGGTCACTTCTCCCTGCACGTCCTGAACGATCAATTCTCGAACGATCTCGTCGATCGTGCCCCGGAGCCACTGCTCCCGTGGCGTGGTGAGGTCGCAGGCGACGGCGAGACGGCGGTTTCCGAATGCGTCGCGCAGGGCTTTCAACGTGGCCGGCAGGCGGCGCGCGGACTCGAAGCAGACGAGCGTTCGTTGTTCCGCCCGAAGCGAGCGGAGCAGGATGCGCCGCGCGGCGGGCCGCGCAGGCAGCGGTCCGGCAAACACGAAGGCATCACCGGAAAGGCCGGATGCCGGCAGCGCGGCCAGTATGGCCGACGGGCCCGGGATGGACACGACGGGAATCGCATGACGCAGGGCTTCGCGAATAAGCAGCGCGCCAGGGTCCACGATGGCCGGCGTGCCTGCATCCGAGACCAGGGCCACGCTCTGGCCTTCCTGCATCCGCCGGAGGAGCACCGGGATCTTATCTTCCTTATTGTCGTTGTGATAGCTGGTGAGCGGGGTCGTGATCCCGTGCCGGGCCATGAGCGCCTGGGTGCACTGCGGATCTTCCGCGGCGATGACGGACACGTGCCTGAGCGTGCGGAGCGCGCGCAGCGTGAGGTCGTCGGGATCTCCGATCGGGGTGCTGACGATGTAGAGGGAGCCTGCCATGAGAATCGTATCGGTGTGGCGCGATCCTATCCTGTCCGCGGACCAAAAGTCGAACGGCCGCGGCAAGGATGGCTAGGCGCTCCCCAGGCACTATGCTACGATGCGCGGACGGGGATGCCGGATCAGCATGGAATCGAAATTTCTCATTGAGCCGCATGACGAGTGGATCAGGGGCAACTACTCGTTTTGCCCGAAGTGCGGCGGCAGCCTGGGTCGTCGTGCGATCAAGGACGCGGAACCGGAGCGCCTCGTCTGCCAGTCCTGCCGGTACGTCTTTTTCCTCGATCCGAAGGTGGCGGTCGGCACGATCACCTCGCTGGACGGGAAGCTGGTGCTCCTGAAACGCGGCATCGAGCCGGCGTACGGCAAATGGGTGTTTCCCGGCGGGTTCGTGGATCGGGGGGAACGGGTCGAGGAGGCGGCCATTCGAGAGACCCGCGAAGAGTCTCATCTCGATGTGCGGCTTACCGGACTGCTGAATATTTACTCCTACTCCGATCACCCGGTGATCATCATCGTGTATAAGGCCGAGGTGTGCGGGGGCGAACTCACGGCCGGTGACGAAACCCTCGATGCCGGCACGTTTGCCCCGGCGGCCATTCCCTGGACCGAGCTGGCGTTCCCCAGCACGGCGCAGGCCCTTCGCGATTATTTGGACCGGGCCTAAACATCACCATGGACGCGGCTTTTCTTGACGGGCTCGCGTGTCTGGCGCTATAATCTCCAATTCCAATTTCTCTTGATAATTTGCGAGGATAGGCAGGATGCCGGCTATTCTTTTCATGGCCACGATCGCCCTTTATCTGGGTGGGACCGCCTTTTCTTCGGCCTATCTTTCACAGCGCGACGATACCCTCTCCAAGATTGCCCTGGGCGTCACCGGTGTCGGGTTTCTCATGCATTCGATCGCCTTGCTGGCCCGGATGGTGGAGGTCGGTCCCGCCTCGCTGATCAGCTTTCACGATGCCCTGTCGTTCTTTGCCTGGTCGCTGGTGCTCGTCTTCCTGTGGGTGGATGTGCGCCATCACCTGCACGTGATGGGGGCCTTTCTGCTCCCGCTCGCGCTGCTGTCGCTCATCTGGGCCTCGGCGCTGCCCAGGGAGGCGACGGTGCCGATGCTGAAAACCATCTGGGTGCACGTGACCTTAAGCATGCTGGGCACGGTCGGGTTCGCCGTGGCCTTCGCGGCCGGCCTCATGTACGTGATCCAGGACGGCCTCTTGAAGTCCAAGCAATTCAACGCGCTCTATGCCAAGCTGCCGCCGCTGGATTTCCTCGATCATCTGAATCAACTGGCGATCGTGACGGGGTTTCCGCTGCTCACGCTCGGCATTATCGCCGGGGCGCTGTC
>JBFGRH010000257.1:0-2990 GCA_041563795.1 Nitrospiraceae bacterium
ACACATGGGTTTCCTCGTCCTTCAGCGCAATCCGCCCCTCGCGGTACGGCCGCTCGTAATACTGGTCGCGGAGTTCGTACCGGCGCAGGCCCTGGAGCAGGATCTTGTAGCGGCCGTCCGGCAGCTGTTGCAGGCTGACGATGCGTCCCACGCAGCCCACCTCGAACATCGGCGGATTGCTGTCGTAATCCTGCTCCCACCCGTCCTTCAGCAAGGCGATGCCGATGCACTGCCCGCGCACCGTCGTGTCGGCGACCATCTGCCGATAGCGCGGCTCGAATATGTGCAGCGGGAGATAGGTTTTCGGGTAAAAGACGGTGTTGGGAAGGGGGAAAATCGGGATGCGTTCTGGGATCGGGAACGCCGGTTCTGGTTCCAAATGCGACCGGTCCGGTTCCATTTGCATGATGCACGATAGCCGAAGCCCTCGCGCCTTGTCAACAAACCGCCGCCCCCGTCTGTTGGGCCTACAAGGGGGGAATTCCCCTCGGGAAAGCGTGAATTGCACAGGCGGTGGCGCCCTGTGATAAGCTGCGCACGCATGATGACGCCGACTGCCCCCCAAGGGGTCCTGCGACGCCCACTTCACCGATTGCGCCTGATCGCAGGGGGGCTGCTGACCCTCTCGCTCATACTTCCCGCGTCCATTTCAACCACCGCGTCGGCCACCATCACGGATCCCCCGCGGCCTGCCGGATTCCGCCAGGCCGAGCCCGGCTACCAGTACCGGTTTCCGCACGACCATGGCACACATGACAGCTTTCGCACCGAATGGTGGTACTACACCGGACACCTGACGGCGGAGGACGGACGGCGGTTCGGCTATCAAGTGACGTTCTTCCGTCGCGCGGTCGAACCGGAGCGGATCGGCGCCAACCCCTCGCGGTGGGCCATCCGGCAACTGTACCTGGCCCACGTGGCCTTGTCCGACCTGGACGGACAGCGGTTCCAGTATGCGGAAAAGATCAGCCGGGCCGGATTGGGCAAGGCCGGCGCCGAGGCGGGGCATCTGCGCGTGTGGATCGACCGATGGAGCGTCGAGGCCTCCGCCTCGCCCCGCGAACACCATCGGCTGCAGGCGGCCGGCGATGGGTTTTCGCTCGACCTGTCCGTGACGCCGGAGAAGCCGCCGGTCGTGCACGGCCTGCGGGGCGTCAGCCGCAAGGGCGCCGACCCGGCCCAGGCGTCACACTACTATTCATTCCCCCGCCTGGCTACGACGGGCACGCTGACCGTGGACGGCCAACAGATCCCCGTGCAGGGCACCAGCTGGATGGACCACGAGTTCGGCTCCGGGGACCTGGGCGACGATATTTCCGGATGGGACTGGTTCAGCGTCCAGCTCGACAACCGGACCGAGCTCATGCTCTATCGCATGCGCCGATCGGACGGCACCGTCGCCCCGGTCTCCAGCGGGACGGTCATTCTGCCGGACGGCCGGACGCGCCACCTCTCCGCAAACGATGTCCAGGTGGACACATCCGAATACTGGTCAAGCGGGAGGAGCGGCGGGCGCTATCCCAGCCGCTGGCGCGTGGTGGTCCCGTCGCTGGCGCTCTCGCTCGACCTGCGTCCCCTGCTGCCGGACCAGGAGCTGATCACCTCGCGAAGCACGAAGGTGACCTACTGGGAAGGCGCAGTCCAGGCCAGCGGGCAGTGGCAACAGGCGCCCGTGTCGGGACAGGGTTATGTGGAACTCACCGGCTACGCGAAGGCGATGCGAAAGCGGTTATGAAAACGCATGGCCATATGCATATGCATTATTTGTGGGGGCTGGCCGCCCTGCTGGCCCTGCTGATTCTGCCGGGCTGCGGGGATGCGAGCGAGACGATTGCCGCGATCGCCCTGCACCCGACGAACCCGAATATTATATACGTGGCCACGAACGTCACGGTCTACAAGACCCGTGACGGCGGCCAGACGTGGGAGCAATTTCCCCCCTTCAGTTCCAGGCGGGTCACGACACTGGCCATCGACCCGCAGCTACCCGCCACCGTGTATAGCGGCACGATGGGTGACGCGGTCTACAAGAGCCCCGACGGCGGCCAGCACTGGCTCCCACATAACGTGGGGCTGAAGGAGCATGTCTCCTACGTCAACAAGTTCGTGTTCCACCCGGTCAGGAGCGAAATCATCTACCTGGCCACGACCGTCGGGGTGTTCCGCACGACCGACGGGGGCCGCATCTGGGAAGAGCAGATGGCGGGCATGAAGGAGGTTCACATCGTCGTGGCGCTGGCGATGGATCCGAAGAACCCGGCCCTGCTCTATGCCGGCACCACCGGCGGGGCCTACCGCAGCCGTGACGGCGCCGCCTCCTGGCAGAAGGTCAACCGCGGATTGATCCCGGAAGACGTGCTGGACGCCTCGCTGGCGCTGGGCGTCAACACGCTCGTGGTGGACCCCGTGGACTCGACGATCGTCTACGCCGGCACGACCAACGGTCTGTTCAAGACCACCAACGAGGCCGATTCATGGGCGCGGATCGGAGAGGCGCTGCCGGATCAATACATCAGCAGCCTGGTGATCCATCCGACGCAACACGACATCCTCTATGTCGGGGGGCGGGCCGGCGTGCAGAAGAGCACCGACGGGGGCCGGACCTGGCAGGCCATGAACAAAGGCCTGGCGACACTGAACATCAGGACGCTCGCCATGAGCCACCGTGATCCGGAACTCCTGTACGCCGGCACGAACGGCAGCGGCCTCTACCGCTCAACCGACAGCGGCGCCACGTGGACAAAGGTCCCGCTGGCGGCGAAGGCGACGGCGCCGCAAGTATAGCCATCGAGCCGGACCCAGCGAGCGATCCATGGCCACCATCCTCCTTGTCAGACACGGTGAAACCGACTGGAATCTCAGCGGACGGGTCATGGGCACCAGGCCGGTCCCGCTCAATCAACAGGGCCTGACCCAGGCTGCGCGGCTGGCCCTGGAATTGACCGCCCTGGAATCCCCGACACTGTACTCGAGCCCCGTGCTTCGAACGC
>JBFGRH010000258.1:0-2977 GCA_041563795.1 Nitrospiraceae bacterium
AATGGTTGATCGGCATCCCAGCCAAATGCTTTGAGATTTTCTACAATCTCAGCAATTGGACGATCAAAGCTGATAAGTCACTCAAGAAGGGTTTTTCTGTCCATCTATGAAAGTAGGAAAGCAAAAGAGGGTGTTCATCTTCTCGACTGTGGGCAGGCTACGCTTTCGGAAAAAGCGCGTCAACTTTCTTGAAAGGTGGGCAATCTAGTTAGAGCTCCATCCACTGGAACTGCCCACGGAACGTGGCGAAGCGTTAACGGTGACGAACCTTCAAGCGGTTTGTCACCGTTCCATTTCATAAAAGGGGGATGGCGTGGCTGCGAGCTGACTTCGCCGAAGGAGCGAGGTATCCACCGAGGCTTCAGCGAGAAGGAAAGCTGGAACTGACTGAAGCACCGCGATCGCAGATCGCGGCTGAAGGAATTCCAGAAGGTTTCCGCGAGCTGAGGCCCGGGAGGATCGCTCCGAGAGGCGCGGAAGCGAGCGGCTATGTCATCCCCCTCTCTTTCACGCCCCGTGCTTATATCAGTGCGGGAGCGATCCGGCGCTCCCACCCTGCTCTCTAGACAATCTGCTTCCTCAGCCAGCCCCAGTAGGCCGTGCCGACATATCCGCAGGCGCCGGTCAGCGTCGTCAGCGCCATGATCCCATACACCTTCCCGCGTGAGATCTTCAGCGTTTTCGTCGGATCGAGCAGGTTGTCCGAACGGGCGACCAGCCGCAGCGTTTCCCCCGCAAAGAGAATCGGCCACATGCAGGAGAGTCGGAGCCGGATTTCCGTCTTCGGGATGTCCATCGTGTAGATCCAGCCCTCGTCCAGATGCTCTCGGGCCATCATAAGCAGTCGGCGCAGCACAGGGCGGAATGCCTCGGCTGCGTCAATTCGAAGAAGATCCTTGGGCGCAAGACCGGCCTCCTTCAGGAGGGCTTCCGGAATGTAGCACCGGCCCCGCTGAAGATCCTTGGCCAGGTCCTTGAGAATATTCGTCAACTGCAGGCCCTTGCCAAACCGGACGCCGACGGCCGACATCTCCTTGACGTTCCAGCGCCCCAGCGCCGGCCGGTGCCCGCACATCATATCGGTCCAGAACTCCCCGACACAGCCGGCCACGTAATAGGTATACTGATCGAGCTCATCGAGGGTTCGCAGAGCGGTCAGGTCCCTGGCGGTATCGCCGGGGAACCGCGCCAGGTCCATCTCCATCCCATTGGGCAGGGTGCCCATCAGGCGGCGGATCCGCAGGCGGTCCTCCGGTGAAAAACTCAGATACAGTTGGAAACAGTCGTCGAGCCGCTGCAGCAGGATGCGCTCGGCGGAATCGGTCTGATGCGGCGCCAGTGCCGTCTGAACGCCGCGGACCGCTTCACGACTCACCTGCTCCCCGGCAAACTGGGCGCGGAACTGCTTGAGGTACTGCAGCCGCTGGGTGCGCTCGATCACATCCGTATCGGCGATCGTGTCGGCGGCACGGGCAAAGAGATAGGACAGCCCGATCTGGTCACGCACGTCTGCCGGCACGACGGCAAGCGTCAGGTAGAAAGATCGGGAAACCTGTTTCAGGATGTCGCGCAGGAGCGTGCCGTGGGTGCGGTTGGTAGTCGTGGCCAGCCTCCTACCGAACTTCCAGCTTCCCTTCCATCCCCTCTTCGCGATGACTCTTGAAGAACAGCAGTTTCCGGTCGCAATAGAAGGAATAGATGCCTGGCTTCGTCGGAATGAAGCGGACCTTTGTGGGTTCGCCGTGGCCGACATCCTCCTCGATATTGATGCCGGCCTCCGGCTCCTTGAGCAGGAAGTTGTGCGGAGTGAGCAAGGTGGCCCTCGTCAGGGTCAGTTCCACCGGCTTGCCGGCCTGGACGACAAGATGGTTGGGCCCATAGGAGTAGCTGTCGAGGATGATCGTCGCCCGTTGGACCCCGTCGGCGCCCATCTCGGCAATCACCGGAGGGGCAGCAACCGGAGAGGTCTCCTCCGCCGACAGCGGTGACGCTGCCGCCAGGGCGCCGCACACGACTACGACCAGCGTCATGGGCGCCCGGTTCATGCCGGTCCTTCTAACAGAAGCGGAAAGGGGCGTCAACGTTGAGGACTTGACCGGTCGCGGGGCAGCCTTATCTTTCCCCTACCCGCTGATTTTTCACGCAGCGGGCTGTATAATGGCGGCAGAACTTCGCAGGCACTGAGAGTGCCTACTACATCAAGGAGGAATCGATGAAGTCGCTGAAAGGGATCGGGCTGCTCCTGATCTCGAAGCTGTTAATCGGAATCGCGCTGTACTTTGTGTTTCTCGTGCTGGCCTATGTCGTGCTGCCGGCCTTCGGCATCAATCTCCAGGACTCGGCCAACGTGATGCTCCTGCTCTATGCCTTCATCCTGGGCATGGGCGGGGCTTTCATCAGTCTGGCCTTCTCGAAACAAATGGCCCGGATGATGCTGAACTGCGTGCAGATCACCCAGCCGCGCAACCAGGCCGAACAGGTCATTTACGGCTCCGTCCAGGAAATCGCCCAGCGGCTCCACGTCAAGATGCCGGAAGTCTGGGTCTATGACTCCCCCGATCCCAATGCCTTCGCCACGGGCCCGACCAAGAACAGAGCCATGGTCGCCGTTTCCACCGGCCTGCTCAACAATTTGAACGAACAGGAAGTCAAGGCCGTCCTGGCCCACGAGATGGGACACGTGTTTAATGGCGACATGTTCACCACCACGGTGCTCGCCGGGTTGATGAACACCTTCGTTTACTTCATCGCCCTGTGGGTCCGCCGACTCTTCGCCGAACGCGACCAGGCCCTGCTGGGCTTCTTCATTTCCATTGTCATTCAAATCGGGCTCGGCATCCTGGCCATGCTTGTGGTCAACTGGCATTCGCGCCGACGGGAGTTTGAAGCTGATGCCTTCTCGGCCAAGGTCTACGGCAAGGACGCGATGATCTCGGCGCTGCAGGGTATTGAACGCTGGATCTCCCGCGCCCAGATG
>JBFGRH010000259.1:0-2900 GCA_041563795.1 Nitrospiraceae bacterium
GATCACCGCCGACACGATGACCGCGACCATGATGGCATGCCGGCGGTAGTGGCTGAGCTTCGCCGCCGAGACGACCCCGGCCCGGGCCAGCAGGGTCAGGACCAGCGGCAGCTCGAAGGCGAACCCGAAGATCAGGAGAAACTTGACGTTGAAGTCCACGTAGATGCCCACCGCCATCTGCGGCCGCAGGGCGCGGTCCATGCCGAAACTGACGAAGAATTTGATGACCAGGGGCAGGATCACCAGATTGCAGAAGGTCAGGCCCAGGGCGAACAACGCCGCGGCCAGGCAGAACAGCGGGATGCCCCAGCGTTGTTCCTGGGGCAGCAGGGCCGGCTCGATGAATTTCCAGAATTGATACAGCATGACCGGCAGGCTCAACACGATCCCGGCCATCAGCGAAATCTTGACCGAGGCGAACAGGGCTTCGGTGGGGCCGTAAAAAATGAGGTCGTCGATGAACGGCCGCTTGAACCAGTCGATCAGGTCGGCCGAATAGGCAAAGGTCAGCACAAACGCGCCCGTCACCGTGAACGCGATGATGAGCAGGCGGTGCTTGAGCGAACTGATATGCCCGGCCAGCGGCGACAGCATCCCCGTCATCGTTGTCCCCTCATGTCCCTCTCCGCGCCCCCTAGCTGGTGGAGGTATGCGCCTGCTGTTCCCGATAGGTGCGGATCAGCCGCGCCATTTCGTCCTTCTTGGCCAGCTTTTCCTTGTGCATCTGCTTGACCTGGACTTCCTCCTGCGGCGTCAGCACGTGCCGCTTGTGCATCTCGGCAATGTCGGCATCCAGGCGATGGTGGGCTGCTTCCACCTGTCGGAATTCGATGCTGGAGGCACGCAGCAACTCGGCGATCCGATCATCAGTCATCATGAGTCCCTCCTTTGTAAAGCGGCGTCAGACGTGGAACGCCTCACGCCGGACCGGCAGACAACTCCCGCTCCATCAAGACCGCGTCTTCCACGGGGTTCACATAATAACGCACGCGCACCGCCGACTGCCGGAATCCCTCCTGCCCGTAGAGGGCCAGCGCGGCGGCATTCGATGCCCGGACTTCCAACAGCCCGCGTGTGGCGCCTTGCGAGCGCCCCAGGTCCATGGCATGCCGGAGCAACGTCCGCCCCAATCCACGCCGACGCTCGGACGGCTCCACAGCCAGTGTCATCAGTCGAAATTCCTCGAAGACCACCCAATAGCACACGTAGCCGAGCAAGGTGCCGGCCTGAGTGACGCCTCCTGCAGGCCTGGCGACGTAGACGTGCCCGAACGGGTTCTGCCCCAGCTCCACTTCGAACATCTTCCTGGTCCAGGGCACCGAGAAGGAGGCCTGCTCGATCTGCACGATGCGGTCGAGGTCCTGCTCGGTCGCCCGCTCCATGAGCAACCCGCCTGCCTGGGATGTCTTCACCGTCATCACGAGACCCTTGCCTTTTTCCTGGTCGGCTGTCGGCGCGCCTTGGTCATCGGAGAGACAGCCCCCCGACGCTCCCAGACGATCTCGGCCTCTGCGCGCTGCACATACAGTGGAGCCAGACCCGGTGCCGCCGCCTCGCCCCGGCTGAGCCGTTCGGCCCCTGCGCGACCAACACTGACGGCGGACGGGCGCATGGCCTCCGGCGGTGCGTCGCCCGATGCGCCCGGCTGCCGGTTGAGCAGCCTGCCGAGCTCTTTGTGATGCTGAAGCCAGCCCTCGCCGAACATCAGCACCGGTGCGTGCGCGGATTGTGCCAGTGCCTCAAGCGTCCCCGCCCTCTCCTCCTGCACTTGCTTGAGCGACCCGTCAGCCAGCCATTGATACTGGGCCCAATAGACTTCGCCGGTCCGTGCACGCAGGATCGGACAGAGCAGCTCCGGCACGCCCCGTAGATTCCAGGCCATCGCCTCCAGCGTCGGCACCGCCGCCAGCGGCAATCCCGTCACGGCACGGAACCCCATCATCGTGGCCAGGCCCACGCGCAGTCCGGTGAACGAGCCGGGGCCGATCGAGACGGCCAGGCCGTCCAGCTGCGTCAGCGCCATCCCGCAGGAGGCCAGCACGCGGTCGATCGCCGGCAATAGCGTCTTCGCGTGCGATCCGGCGGCCTCCGTATCCGAGCGTCCCAGGACCCGGTCGCCTTCCACGATGGCCACGCTTTGCCAGGCTGTGGCGGTTTCAACCGCCAGGATTTTCATGGGGCGCCTTCTCCAGCCTGGCGGCCAGGCCCGCCTCGTCCGGCCTCAGGGCCGGATTCAGCACGATCTCATGGAACGTCAACACCATCGATCCCGACGCCACGTGGTCCTCCACAGTCCCCTTGAAGGGCATCAACGTGGGCCGCGCGGTCTTCCCGGCGACCGCCACGGGCGCGGCCGGGATGTCCCGATAATCTTCAAAGGTCATCGAGGCCTCGACCTCTCCATTCTCCCGCATCCGCTCTTCCTGCACCAGCTGCAACGAGTGGCGCTCAAACCAGAGGCGGCGGATCATCCGGCCGTCGGCCGCCGGTTGAAACAGGTCCAGCCGGTACCGGTCGCCGTCTTCAGCGAGCACGGCCCGCGAGTCGCCGGGCGACGAGTCGCCCCCGACCACCCCGCCGACCGCCCAACGGCTCAATTGCAGAATCCGGCCGATCTTGGCCTGCCGCAATTCCTCGAGCGTGCCCGCATAGCGTTTCCCCTCGGTCGGCGATTCGAGCCGGTAATGCGTCTTGTTCTGCCTGAACTCGAACAGCTTGCCGCCCAGGTGATTGAACAATTGCAGCCGCATGGCCTCCGGACGGCGGTAATAGATGGCCCCCTCCACCCGCTGGGAAATGGGAATGCCGGAGCCGGAAAGCTGCGCCCGGAACAAGCCCTTCATCGTGCGAATGCCCGCTTCTCGCTCGTGCAACTGTCCCGTCAACTGCGCGGCGGTCGC
>JBFGRH010000260.1:0-2896 GCA_041563795.1 Nitrospiraceae bacterium
AAGGAGGCACGGCAGGCCATCAAGGAAACCAAGCGGGGGAAGGACAGCGAGATCGAACGCATGGCGGTGGCGGCGGCCCGTGAAGACGCCCGCGAGATCAAGAAGGAGCTCAGCGTCTACGTGGACGATTCCACGAAAGCGGCGGAAGGCGAAGCCGAAGAGTAGGAGAACGCGTGGAGCAGCCATCCGGCGGTCCGTTTGTCGGCAAACGCATCCTTCTGGGCGTCAGCGGCAGCATCGCCGCCTACAAGGCGGTCGAACTGCTGCGCACGCTGCAACGGGCGGGCGCCGACGTGTCCGTCGCCATGACCGCCGCCGCCACGAAGTTTGTCGCGCCCCTGACCTTCGAAGTGCTCTCCCGCAAGCCGGTGGCCACCGATCTGTTCGCCGCGCACGAGGAGATGCTCCACCTGACGCTGCCCGAGCAAGCCGATGCCTTTGTCATTGCCCCCGCCACCGCCAACACCCTGGCCAAGCTCGCGCTGGGCCTGGGTGACGACCTGTTGAGCACCATGGCGCTAACCGCCTCCTGTCCGGTCATCGTCGCGCCGGCCATGGACGGGGGGATGTGGGACCATCCGACGGTCCAGGACCATGTGCGGCAATTACGGGGACGCGGCGTGACGGTCCTCGAACCGAGTGAAGGCCCGCTGGCCTCCGGGAAGATCGGAAAGGGCCGCCTGACGGACGAGCCGGCGATTGTCGCCGCCATCGAGGCCTGCCTCCTGCCGAAACGGGACCTATCCGGAGAGCGCCTGCTCGTCTCCGCGGGTCCGACCCAGGAACCGATCGACCCGGTTCGCTTCATCTCCAACCGGTCGTCGGGAAAGATGGGCTACGCCATTGCCCAGGCCGCCCGCGAACGTGGCGCGGAGGTGCTGCTCGTCAGCGGTCCCACGACCCTGCCGGTTCCGCCGGGCGTGCGCTGCCTGCACGTGGAGACGGCCGAGGAGATGGCCAAGGCGCTCACGACGAACCTCCGCTGGTCCACCATCGTCGTGATGGCGGCCGCCGTGGCGGATTTCCGGGCGGAGCACCAGGCCGACAAGAAACTCAAGAAGCGGGACGGCGCCTGGAAAACCCTGGCCCTGGCGCCGACCGAGGACATTCTCCAGACCCTCTCCCGCCAGCGGACCAGGCACATTCTGGTCGGCTTCGCGGCGGAAACCGATGCCGTCCTGTCCCATGCCCGCAAGAAGCTCGTCGAGAAGGACCTCGACCTGATCGTCGCCAACGATGTCACGACTGCCGGCGCGGGCTTCGGGTCGGATCGCAATGCGGCCACGCTGCTGGGGCGTGACGGCTTCGAACTCCCGCTGCCGCTCATGCCCAAGCGCGAACTGGCCGATCGCATCCTCGATGCACTGCAGCCGGTCATCGCGCGGGCTGCACGGCGGACGGCCCGCTGACCATCACCGCGCCCCACGCGGGCACCCGTTTGTTTGACCCGATTCCACGACCCTGTTACAATGGACCGGTTTTTGGGCGCACACTCGTCACGTGATCACCCCGGCTTACAATGGGCAGAGGAGCGCGCATGGTGCATGTGCTGGTTCTGCATGGCCCCAATCTGAACCTCCTCGGGAAGAGGGAAAAATCCGTGTACGGGACCGTCTCGCTCAAGTCCATCAACGCCGGCATTGTGAAGTTCGCCAGGAAAGAACGGATGAAGGTCGAGATCAGACAATCCAACCTCGAGGGTGAACTCGTGTCCTGGATTCAGGAAGCCAATACAAAATTCGACGGTATCGTGATCAACCCGGCCGGGTATACGCATACCAGCGTCGCGATCCGCGACGCCATCGCCGCCGTTGATATTCCGGCCGTCGAAATTCATCTGACGAACATCTACAAGCGGGAAGAGTTCCGCCACCACTCCTACATCGCCGGAGTGGCGCTCGGGCAGATCTCGGGGTTCGGCCCGGCCGGGTACGTGCTCGGGCTCAGGGCCCTCACGGAGCATCTCAAATCCGCGCGCACCCCCTCGGCCCGCTGACGGCATTATTTCAACCATCGAAGGAGGACTTCGTTCGTGATTTCTACCGCGGATTTTCGCAACGGCGTGCGCCTGGAGATCGACCGGGAGCCGTACTACATCGTGGAGTTTCAGCACGTCAAGCCAGGCAAGGGCGGCGCGTTCGTCCGGACCAAGCTGAAAAGCTACACCTCGGGCAACGTGATCGACCGCACGTTCAGGTCGGGGGAGAAGTTTGACGAACCGGACCTGGAGGAGCGCGAGATGCAATTCCTCTACGCCGCCGGCGACGCCTACACCTTCATGGACATCAAGAACTACGAGCAGTTCACGTACGAAAAGAAGCAGCTCGGGGAGAACGCGGATCTGCTCAAGGAAAACATGGTGGCCAAGATCCTGGTCTACGAGCATCGCCCGATCGCCGTCGTGCTGCCCATTTTCATCGAGCTCAAAGTCGTGGACGCCGAACCCGGGGTGCGCGGCGATACGGCGTCGGGCGGCACGAAACCCGCGGTGGTCGAGACCGGGGCGGTCATCAAGGTGCCGCTCTATCTTGAAATCGGGGAGACGATCAAAATCGACACCCGCACGCGGGCGTATGTGGAGCGCGCCCGGTGAAGAAGCCGTCCGGCAGGCAGGGGTCGGGCCGACTCAGGCCGGACCAAGAGCATGCTGATATGAACAAGAACAATAACCTCGACAAAGAGGTGCATCACCTCGTTGAACTGTTGACTCGGCACGAGTTGACCGAACTCGAGGTGGAGCGCAAGGGATTCCGGATCCGCGTGCGGCGCGGCGGAAGCGCCGCGGAAACGGGCCCGACGGTGACGGTCGAGCCACGCCGCCAGGCCGTCGAACCGTCGGGCGGGCTGCCAGGGGCGGCCGCCGACGCCATCCCGTCGAGTTCGCTCGTGACCGTCA
>JBFGRH010000261.1:0-2870 GCA_041563795.1 Nitrospiraceae bacterium
AACCTTGCCTGCCTCTTTGCAATCATCTGCAGAAAAGGGAAAAGGCAAAGGGCGCCTTTTCCCGCCCCTCTCTATAAAGCAGGGTGGTGAGGTCGAGCGGACTTTGCCGGAGAAGCGGGGCACCCGCCGAGGCGTTAGTGGGCAGGAAAGCTGGAACTGACCAAGGCACCGCGGTCACCGACCGCGGCCGCGGAAATTCCAGAAGGCCTTCCGCCCACTAATGCCCGGAAGGGTCGCTTCGGGAGGCGCGGACGCGAGGGCCTCGTCACCCTGCTTGTTCTATTTCTTTTGCTTTGAACGACACGGCACTTAGCCGACAAGTCGCTGGAAGGCGACCTGGAGTCGCTGCGTCACGGGGCCGGGCTTGCCGGAACCGATCGGCGTGCCGTCCACGCGGACGACCGGCAGGATTTCGACGGTTGTGCCGGTCAGGAAGATTTCTTCGGCGCGGAGGAACTCGTCCAGCGTGACGAACCGTTCCTCCACCGGCAGACCCTCCTTGCGGATCAGTTCCAGCATGATCGTGCGCGTCACGCCGGAGAGAATCTGTTCCCCCTCCGGGGCCGTGAGGATACGGCCGGCCTTGACGACCATCACGTTGGTGACCGCGCCCTCGGTCACCTTCCCATTCCGGATAAACACCGCTTCGAAGGCTCCGGCCTGGGTGGCCTTCTGGCGGGCCATGACATTGGGTAGGAGATTGACGCTCTTGATGTCGCACCGGCCCCACCGCCAGTCGTCCATCGTCATCACGGACACGCCGGTGGATTGGAGGGCGGGGTCTGTCGGCTTCATCTCGCGCACGGTCATGACGGCGGTCGGCTTAGCCGAAGCCGGAAACACGTGATCGCGCGGAGCGGCTCCTCGGGTCAGCTGGAGATAGACTTTGCTTTCGGGATAGCCGCCCCTCCTGATCCCCTCGCGGACGTACTCCGCCCATTGCTGGGTTATCCAGGGCGTCGGCAGTGCGACGGCCTGGGCGCATCGTTCGAGCCTGGCCAGATGGGCGTCGAGTTGAAAGGGGATCCCGTGGTAGGTGCGGATGACTTCGTAGATGCCGTCGGCGAACTGAAAGCCCCGGTCTTCTACCGACACCGAGGCTTCTTCAAGCGGCATGAAACGGCCGTTCACGAACCCGATGTCAGGCATAGGAAATCTTTAGCTCAGCGAGGGCCGGCGCCATCCGTCGCATTGATCAGGAACACCCGGCGGTCTTCGGCGGTGAATTTCCAGCCCATGCGTTTCTCAAACACAATCCGGTGATCGCCCGTCTGGACGGCGCGAAACTCGAACGTGCGTGTGCCGTTGTCCACCGCATTGTTGCCGGCGACCCTGAGATACTCGTCGCCCACCAGCGCCAGCACGGCGGCATCGTAGGACGGCACCCACTGTTCGCCCCTGGTCCGGTCCTCCCAGAGCTGAATGGGGAACGGCTGTCCGGTCCGGACCGACAGGTGTTTGACCTCACCCGCTGCATTGCCTTGCCCCGTCATACCACGCTCCGCCGGTATGGCCCCGGCAACTAATCCTGGACCTTTCGGCGAGGCCCGATGAAAATCTCCTGCTCCCTGACCTTCACTTCGTAGCTGCCCACGCAATTGCCGCCGCCGTCCGATGCCAGCCCGGTCCTGACATCGAAGGCCAGATCGTGCCAGGGACAGGAGACCGTGTGTCCCTTCAGCGTACCCTCGCCCAATGGGCCTCCCTGGTGGGGGCAGATGTTATAGATGGCGTAGAACGTCCCGCTCACGTTAAAGACCGCGATTTCACGCGAATTGACTTCGACGATCTTGGCGCCGCCCGCAGGAATTTCCTCCGCACGGGCCACCCGTGTGAACCCCTCCAGGCTGACGGTCTTGGACGAACCGCTCATGTCGCTCCCTACAACATCAGTGTGAATTTCAGTTCACTGCCGGTCGAGAGTCGTTCCCGCTCGATAAACCCGGCCTCGGTCTCGATCACGTACCGGGCGTTTTCCGGCGGCGGGCCATAGGCCGGACAGGGATCCTGTGCGCAGGGCTGGGCCCGTTCCACCAGGTGCACCACGTGCCGGCTTTCGTTCGCCCAGATGACGTCCACCGGGAAGGTGAAGGCTTTCGTCCTGACCTTGTGACGATCCGAGGTGTCGAAGATATACAGCATCC
This sequence comes from Nitrospiraceae bacterium, assembly GCA_041563795.1. GTDB lineage: Bacteria > Nitrospirota > Nitrospiria > Nitrospirales > Nitrospiraceae > 2-02-FULL-62-14. The sequence continues at coordinate 2,145 of JBFGRH010000261.1, forward strand.
CGGTGTCCGGCGGCAACGATTCCCGGAACGCGAGCCCGAACAGGAGTTTTTCCGGCGTATCCGCGACCTCGGCTTCAAGGACCGTGCCGCTGGGGAACGTGACCATGATAATGTCCGTTTCCTTGGGCCCCGCGAAAAACCAACTTCCCGCCAGCAGTCCCAGTGCCAGTACGATCAAAATCACGGCCCGCCGCGTGGTGGGCGGTGTTTTGGACGGGGTCAGAATATCCATTTATCCCTCTGTTTATCCCTCTGTGCCTTGAGACTAAGCACGACACTAGGCCCAACGGCCCATATCAATCAAGCACATAGGCCTTCTGCTCGCCGTCCGACTGTTGACTTGAAAAAGATGCACGGTCTAGAATGGCACCCTCGGACCGATTGAATATCGGTTTGATGCGCTTGTCAATACTGATTGCGAAGGAGATATCATTCATGGCGCTCTTAATTACAACAGAATGCATATCCTGCGGTGCCTGCGTGCCGGAATGCCCCAACGAGGCGATCTTCGAAAGCCGGAGCGACGCGGAGGCCAAGGGCCACCACGTGGGCGAGGGCCAGGGCGATTATGTGATCACGCATGAACGCTGCACCGAGTGCGTCGGCCACTTCGACGAGCCCCAGTGCGCGGCGGTCTGCCCCGTCGACAACTGCTGCATCTCCGACCCTGCCTACCCGGAAAAGACGGATGTGCTGCTGGAAAAAGCCAAGAAGCTGAACCCGGAC
>JBFGRH010000262.1:0-2852 GCA_041563795.1 Nitrospiraceae bacterium
ATGCCCGCCTTCGCCTGGTTGGGCAGCGGCAGGGCCACGGTTTCCTCGACCACGATCGGCTCCAGGAACAGCTTGTGCTGCCGGTGCAAAGCGACCATGTGCAGGACGCGCCGGCGAAACTCCTCGTATTCCGAGCGCCGGCTCGGGCGGTTGGAAAACACGCGCTGGCCGTCACCGCGGGTCAGCCGCATTTCGCCCACCATCAGCCTCAGCAACATGCCCAGGTCCGTGCCCTGCTCAAACAGCATGTGGAACTTGTTCTCATGGATCGGAGCGAGGACGCGCTTGCCGAATTCCTCCCCCTCGATCGGGATGATCGTGATCGTGGGATTCTCGGACATGAGACCACCGAATACGGGCGCGAGGCCCATGCCGCTTTCCAGCGCGCCGAGGGGCGGCGTGGCGCCCGCCGAGACCTGGAAATTGAACGTCGCCGCCACGCTCGAAATCGCCGTGAAGTGCACGGCATGGTGGTGCCGGGACCGCGCGATGTTGAGCAATAGTTGTTCCCCTCCGACCTGGACCGCCGTCCGGTCATACGAGAGGACCGCCTCATGCATCGCCACCGTCGATAGGCATCCGCTAAGCCCGCCGGCCATCGCGTACGCCAGCACCGCCGTCCCGATCCGTCGAAGCCGACTCATCTTCGTCTCCCCCACCAGCCCGTGAATGCGATTCGACGATTCGTCCACGCCGACGCCCGCGCAATCGCTGTTTTCGACCCGTCGCCCGGTTGCCGCGGCGGCATTATGCTGATTGACCGGTGTCTTTGCAACTGGGCTCACGGCCTCGATGGAATCACGGGATCAGTCCCTATTTTTCCTCCGTTCATGGACATTTCACCTGCGCTCCATTATTCTGTACCCGGTGTCCGCTCTGTTTGTTGAAAGGACTTCGCCATGATGGTCCGTCCTCGTGCCGCGTTCGGTGCCATTGTCGCGCTGTCCCTCCTCCTCCTGTCATCCCCGGCTCCGGCCGCACCGGCGGCCCAGGCCCCTGTCAACACGAAACCCGGCGTCGAGGAAACCGCGCCTGCCCCGAAACCGGCGGGCGTTCCGGTCGTCCACCGCAACGAACCGTTGTTCGAGATTCATGCCCGCTACGGGTCGTTCACGCCGCAGGACCGCGCGAAGGCCATCACGGACCGTCTGGCCCGCCTCGCGAAGGAACCTGAATCGCAGAGCGACGCGATCACGGTCGTGGAACAGGGGCAGATTTCCGAGATCATGTCCGGCGACACCGTGGTGATGGCCGTGACCGACCAGGATGCCCTGGCCGTCGGACGCACACGAGAGGCCCTCGCGCAGGACTACGCGGAAAAAATCCGGAAAAGCCTGACTGCGGCACAGCAGGAGACGAGCCTGCGCGCCATTCTGTTCGGCGTGCTGTTCACCCTCCTGGCGACGATCGCGCTGTTCGTGGCCTTGAAAGTCCTGGCACGGCTCTTTCCCAAGGTCTACGCCCTCCTCAACGCGGGGCGCGGGACGCGCATCCGCACGCTTCGGGTCGGGTCCGTTGAACTGATCTCGGCCGACCGCATCACCGATATCCTCATTTTCCTGGCCCGGACCATCCGCCTCGTCGCGACCCTGCTCCTGATCTACCTCTATGTGTCGGCCGTCTTCAGTTTTTTTCCTGCCACCAAGGGACTGGCCGCCACCTTGATGAATTCCGTGCTCGCGCCCTTCCGAGCGGGCACGCGACTCCGTGAGATCCTCAAGGACCTCTTTGTGGGGGTGCTGTTCACCTTGGTGTGGACGGCGCTGGTGGTGGGTGCCTGGATGGCCGTGCAGTCCGCGTACCGCCAGGCCCGCGTGAAGCTGGTGGCCTGGCGGGGGACGTTCATCCCTGCGGTTCGGATTCAGAACGTCGAGGTGTTGTCGGCTGACCGCATCACGGACGCCCTGCTCTGGCTGACCCAGGCGGTTCGGGTCATCGTCCTCATCCTTCTGCTGCAGGTCTATGCCTCCTCGGTTCTGGGCTCGTTCCCCTGGACTCGAAGCCTCGCCGGCGAGTTGATCGGCTATCTTCTGAAACCCCTGGTCGTCATCGGGGAAGCCTTCATCAAGCACGTCCCCAACCTGATTTCCATCGCCGTCATCGTCCTCGTGACCCACTACGTCATCAAGCTGGTCCATCTGGTCTTCACCGGAATCGAGCGGGGCACGATCACCTTCTCCGGGTTCCACCGGGAGTGGGCGAACCCGACCTACAAGATCGTCCGCTTCATGATCCTGGCATTTGCCGCGATCGCGATCTTCCCGTACATCCCGGGGTCGAATTCGGAGGCGTTCCGGGCGATTTCCATCTTCCTGGGCGTGCTCGTGTCGCTGGGGTCCACCAGCTCGATCAGTAACATCGTCGCCGGAGTGGTGCTGACCTACATGCGCCCGTTCCAGCTCGGCGACCGCGTAAAGATCGCGGACACGGTCGGCGACGTCATCGCCAAGGAACTGCTCGTCACCCGCGTGCGGACCATCAAGAACGTGGACGTCACGATTCCCAACGCCATGGTCCTGGGGAGCCACATCATCAATTACAGCTCCTCGGCCACGGACCGCGGCCTGATCCTGAACACCAGCGTGACGATCGGCTACGATGCGCCGTGGCGCAAGGTCCATGAGCTGCTGATCGCCGCGGCGGGGGCGACCCAGCACATCATGAAGGAGCCCGCGCCCTTCGTGCTCCAGACCAGCCTGGATGATTTCTTCGTGACGTACGAAATCAACGCCTACACGGACCAGCCGAACAAGATGGCGGTCATCTACGCCGAACTGCACCAGAACATCCAGGAGAAGTTCAACGAGGGCGGGGTCGAGATCATGTCGCCGCATTACGCCACGCTGTGGGAC
>JBFGRH010000263.1:0-2826 GCA_041563795.1 Nitrospiraceae bacterium
AGACCTCGTCCGACCGGAGCGCCGGCAGGGGCATCGGCTCACGCGCATAGATCTCGCGCCAGAGATGCTCGCGTTCATCGAGCTGCCGGGCGGCATCCTTGAACTGCCGGTATTCCAGCAGCCGGCGGACCAGTTCTTCGCGCGGGTCCGGCCCCTCCTCCTCGTCGATCTCCGTTTCATCCGCCGGCAGGAGCATCCGCGACTTGATTTGCACCAGCGTCGCCGCCATGACGAGAAACTCCCCGGCGACGGCGAGGTTGAGCGACTTCATCATGCCCAGGTATTCCAGGTATTGCTGGGCGATCATGGCGATCGGAATATCATAGATATTGACCTGGTTTTTCTTGATCAGATGCAGCAGGAGGTCAAGGGGTCCCTCGAAGTGCTCCAGCCGGACATGGTACGGGAGCTCCATCTGTCCCGCCTGGTCCGTCAGCTCCCCTGGTAGTTCTCCCGATTCCATCTCATCCGACACGGTCTTCCCCCCCCACGCCCTTAGGCTAAAACCCGTTTGTTTATACAACCTTATGTGGTCAGATGCAAGGAAAATTCTATATGTAGTGGGGTGCCATCCAGCCCCTACTGCTTACGCATACTCCACAGAAGCCCGATTGTAAAGACCGCCAGGACGGCGGCAATCCCGTACATGATGCGGGGATCCTGCAGGCCCCCTGGAGTTCGCCGCTCCTCGCTGACCGTCACCCGGGAAAAATTGGGCTGGGCATCGAACATTACCTTGGAAAAATCGTCCAACCCCTTGAATTGCGCGTTGGAAAAATCCGCCATGCCGCGAAAGACGGCCCGCCGGAAGTAGGCATCCTGCTCGAACGTCGTGAAGGTGAAAAACGCCTCGCGCTCGAAGGTGGCTTCGGAGAAGTCCAGAATCCCCCCGAACCGGCTGCCGGAGAACCCCGTCCCCATCTTGAAATAGGCCCGCGAAAAACCGGCCTCCTTGTCGAAGGTCACTTCCAAAAACTCCGACAGGCCGTTGAACCCCGCCCGGAGAAACGTGACCGGCTCGTTGAAGACCGACCGGTGAAAGCGGGTATGGGGGCCGAAGGCCGTTTTTTCAAATCGGACCGGTTTCGTAAACCACGCCTGGACAAACATGGCCTGGGAAAGGAACACCGCTTCGGACCCGTCCACCTCGCCCAGGAACACCGTGTGGGACAAGTCGACGGACCGCTCGAACGTGGTCCCGATCAGAGTGACCGGTCCCGAGATGATCGTGGCCCCGTCCGGAAGCCGGTTTCCGATGATGCCGCGGACCACCGATCGCGTAATGACGAGCGGACCACCGAGCCGGCGCACCTCGGTAATTCGCCTGGCACGGAGGCCATCGCGCACGGAAGGCGGAAGGTCCGGCACGGTTTCGAGCGCGACCGGGGGCAGGGCATCCAGGAACAGGTCGCCGACGATCACCGCCCCGGCGATATCCACGCCCTTGCCCAGCTTCATCGCGGCGAACACGTCGGCGGCGGGAACCGCCTGCGCCGCTCGCTCCTGGTCGGTGCACCCGGAGCCGAGATGCCGCAGGAAGACCGCGGTTTGGCCGGCCGGCTCGCGCTCCATCACGCAGGCGCCCTGCGCCGGCGGAACGATCCATCCAGTTGCCCCATTGAGCCAGGCGGCGGTCGCCACCGCCCCCAGCGCGAGCGCGCGGCCGGCTCGCGGACGCACCAGCCTGGTTCCGATCACGCGCCCTCCTCCACCGCCTTCAGCAGGGCGTCGTACTGCTCCTGCGTCAGCCGGTGCATGCCGAGATTGAGGCGGCGCGTCAACTCGGCCTGATCGGGCACGTCAAGAATTCGTTTCAAGCTCGTGAGACTCTGCTCCGTCGAGGACTGCAGGCGGCGCACTCCCGAGATCGCGACATAGCCGTACCGGGCCTCGGTTCGCAGCTCGTCGCGCACGAGCGCATCCAGGCGATCGAGCGGCAGGACCCCGGATGAGATAGCAAACTGCGCGCAGAGGCCTTCCTTCAGCACGTAGACGAGTCCGCACGACTCAGGAGACAGGTACCGCTGGACGTTTTCGGCAATCAAGGAACTGCGCAGGCCCCAGACCTGATGCGACAGTTGCAACTCGGCGCTGTCCCGCGAACTCCGCTCGCGGAGCGCGCCGGCCACGAACAGAAAATGGCTGGTCATGTGTGTGAAAGACCGGCCGCGGGGCCGGCTGAGAGACTGCTATCCGTCAATTCGCATGAAGGAAACAGAACAGGCGCCCGGTCACCGCGGGACGCGCCGGAGCACCGTCCGGCTCATTCTTCGTCTTCCCCCGACACTTCGTCCGGCTTGTCGAGATAATCGCCCCGCCCTTCCTCGTCCATCGAATCTTCGTCGTCCATGTCGTCCCGCATCGCTTCGGGCACCTCGTCCGCGAGATCGTCATCGATCTCGATGTCGTCCGGCAAGGCCTCCCGCAGGGATTCCTGCCGGGCGGACTGCGGCTTCACGGAGCGGACCGGCGCCTGGGTGAGGGTGGCAGGCTTGGCAACTGGAGCCGCCTTGGCCGGCGCTGCGGCCTTCTTCACGGAGACCCGCTTCGCCTTTTTCGCCGGCTTTTTTCTTTTCGCCGCGCGCTTCTTCGCGGCCTTCAATTTCTTCTTCGGCTTCCGAACCGCGCGTCTGGCCGCTTTCTTCTTCTTTTTTTTCTTCTTCGCCATCTCCTCCCCCTCATCCGCAGCGCAACACGTACGACGATTGCGGCCCCCATCTAGCATGAAAGGGTTACGGCTTGCAACAAGCCTCCGTCACTATTGGGAAATACTAAGCAATACAGAGGCTTATGGAAGAAACAGACGGGAATAATTTCTTGCAACGG
>JBFGRH010000264.1:0-2576 GCA_041563795.1 Nitrospiraceae bacterium
ATGAATCCGGTGACGACCGGGATGAAGTAGGTGAAGAAGCTGAAGCACACCAGGGCGTACAGGCTGATCAGCAATTTCATGCCCGACAATCGATCCTTGAGAAATTCGTTGGCCACCAGGACGGTCACGAGCACCCCGAAGAACACCATCGTGCTGCCCAACGACGCGCTCTGCAGATAAAAGATCGCGTAGGCGCTGAAGAGCCCGCCGAGGAGGAACTGCATGGCGTTGGGGTAGAAGGGTCTGGCCTTGCCCAGCAGCCGAGGCACGAGGGACGGCGAAGACGGATCGCCGATCGCCCGAGGATCCCCCATCGCCGCCCGGCCCGTGAGCACGATGAGGAGGCCGAGCACGGCCAGATAGAAGAGCAGAATCACATTGTCGAGGAGTCGATCAATGCGGGTCAGTGTCAGGGTATCGTAGCCGACGCCGGCAAAAAAGAAGACGACCGGCATGAAGGGATTGGCGAGCGCGGTGCGGACGCGGGTGGCAAGTTGCATGGTTCAGGGGAAGGGAGGGAGCGGGGAATACGTGACCGGCAATCCGATGAGCTGCTCGAGCCAGCCCGACACGGCCTCGTCCGCAACCGGCGCCCGGTTCAAGCGAATCTCGAGTTGGAACGCGCCGTCCTGGCCCATGATCCCGACCACGGCCCAGGCCTCCTCCCCCTCGGGGAGGACCTGCGATGTCTGAAACTCGCAGAGCGTGCCGTACAGACGCCCCGTCGGGGCGATGGCCTGCAGCACCTCCGGCAGCTCATCCAACGGACAATGCGCGGAGCACCGGTAGGCGGAACGGGCTTCGGGTTGCACCTCTTGAAACTCCTCCAGCGCGGTCTCCGAAAAGCCGGTCAGGTAGGCGCGCACCATGGCCGGCCGTCCCGCGCAGGTTGCCGCCAGCCGGCTCGCGGGAACGAGAAATTCAAACGGATCGGAGGTGTTGTACTCGAACTGGCAGGGACCGAATGCGTCGGGCCATGAGCACAATAACGGGACCTGAGGATCAGGACCTGTCAACATGAGCGTCCCCTGACGCTCGTGACACTCGAGGGACAGCCCGAGCAGGGAGATCGCGGACTCGAAAGCCCGTTGCCGATCCTCGAGCCATCGGTCGCGCCGGGCATTGGCACGCGTCTCCCCCGGCGCCACGACCTCCACCGTGTGCAAGCGCACCCGGATGAACCCGTGCTCGTGGCGAAACCCGACCCAGAACATGGCGCGTTGATGGAGGGTCTCGAGCTCCGTGGGGATCTGCCAGGGGTGGCTGACGGAGCAATAGGTGCTCAAATTCTTGTGGCGTTGGTAGACGGTGTGGTAATTGCCGGCCAGGAGAAAAAAATCACCCTGCCACGCGTCCTGGATCAGGACCAGGGTCACGTCTTCCGTCGGCCAGGGATCCACCCGATCGAAATCCTCGGGCTTGTCGACCGCCCATTCCTCGATGTAGCAGATGATGTCTTTTTCCGGGACTGCGGGGACAAGTCCGACCGAAGCCAGGCGCTCCCCTACGGCGAGCACCTGGTTGAAGTCGAGCTTGCCCGGCGTCTCCCACCGTCGTTCCCGCATCGTCCTGTCGCCTTACCCGCGCAGAGGCCCTCCGAGCCGGGCTACTTCATGCGCAAGATCTTATTCTTGACCTGCACGCTCGCGAGCATGTTTCTCACGGTTTCCTGCAGCATCTCGTTCACAAGTGTTTCCAGGTCACTCGGCTCGAACCAGAATACCGTGTCCTCCCGTCCATCCTCCAGGCTCATCGTGGTGGCGCTGCCGTCGGCGGCGTTTTCCGCGCGCAAGGCCAGCTTCAGGGACGTGTTCAACAGGGTCGAGAAGAACCGGCTCTTGGCATGCACGGCAAGCTCCGCGAGGCGTCCGGAAATGACCACGTCCGCCGGCGCGGTATCGGTACCCACCCTGACATCCCAGCCCCGCTGCTTCAGGTACTCCGCGATAACCGCCGCCGTCACCTCTGTGGCCGGGCCGTCGCCGACCTGGAACACCGTGGTCCCCCCGCCCAGATGGGTGCGGACACCAAGCGTCTCCTTGTTCGGACGGACGTCCTCGAACGGCGTGATCCGGATCGTGAGGCGATCGGATTGCTTGACACTCTGCAAGCCGGCTTCGTCCGACGGAAGGGCATCGATGTTGAGGTTGACCACCTGGCCCGTCCCCGAGCATCCGGTCAGCCATGCCGACAGCACACAGATGGATAGCGCGACCGCAACTACAGACCGTTCTCTCATTTCAGATTCCTCCTTCATAAGTTTTCGCGCGTCAGACCCGCGGCATCCGCCTCCGCCCAGGGGTCAGTGGACAGATCGGCGAGCCTGCCCGCCTTAGCCTTGGCGAAGGCGGGTGGGGCGAGTGTAACTGAAGCCCCGCGCCTAGTCCACCGGCGGTAGGCTGGCACCACGATCGCCGGGCCAGCGGTCCATTGAATCGGTCTCCCCGTGCGCTCAGGCCGTGATGATCGGCAGAACCCCGCGCAAGGCTTCGCGTCCGGCTTCGACGACACGTCCGGCACGCACGACCGGGTCATCATAGCGGAGAAACCGGGCCACCTTGAAGGAACCCCGGCTC
>JBFGRH010000265.1:0-2547 GCA_041563795.1 Nitrospiraceae bacterium
CTCCCCTTCGCCTTGAACTTTCTGATTTCCTACGGCGTCAATGCGGGCTTCATCCCCCAGATCTCGATCGCGCAGTATGTGGGGTTCTCCCTCTGGTTCCTGCTGGTCTTCGGGTTGGTCTTCGAGGTGCCGCTGGCAATCACGCTGATGGCCAAGCTGGGCTGGGTGGACGTGCCGTTTCTCAAGCGGTACCGGAAATGGGCGTTCCTGGGCGCCTTCATCTTTGCGGCGATCCTGACCCCCACGCCGGACCCGTTCAACCAGTGCCTGATGGCGCTGCCGATGTATGTCTTCTACGAGGTCGGGATCATCAGCGCCGGGTTCTTCAAGAAGAAGCCGGTTCCGGGGGAGGAACCGGACGCGGAGGCGCCCGCGGGGGCCAGGATGCCGGTGCCGGCTTCGCCGGGCATGAGCGAGGATCCCTACGTCAGCGTGCCCGGGTCCGGGCGGCGCGGGTAGCGGACGGGATGCGCCGCGCAGTTCACGTGTAACGTTCCACGAGGAGACGGAATGGCCAAGGAATTAAAAGTGGTGCAACCCTCAGGCGGCGGGAACGGGGACGCCTGCACGTACCTCTGGGCCTGCGCCATCTGCGACGAGAACGAAACCTGCCAGAAGGACAAGGAAGGGCACAGCCGGTGGCTGGTCGCGAAACGGCTGGAACGGATCGAGTACACCGTCCTCGTCATGAGCAACAAGGGCGGGGTGGGCAAGAGCACGGTGACGACCAACCTGGCCGTGAGCCTCGCGCTCAAGGGCTGGCATGTCGGCATCTGTGACATGGACATCCACGGCCCGAACATTCCCAAGATGGTCGGGGCCGAGGGCAACAAGCTCAAGGTCAGCACCTCGGGCGGGATCATCCCGTACCAGGCCTACAACATGAAGATCGCGTCCATGTCGTTCCTGCTCCAGAACTCCGACGATCCCATCATCTGGCGCGACGCCTACAAGTACGAATTCATCAACCAGTTGCTCGGCGGGGTGGAGTGGCAGGACTTGAACTTCCTGCTCGTGGACCTGCCGCCCGGCACGGGGAACGAATCGGTGACGACGATCGACCTGATCGGCAAGGTGAGCGGCGCGGTGATCGTCACGACGCCGCAGGAGGTGGCCCTGCTCGACTCGCGCAAGTCGGTCAGCTTCTGCCGGGACAGCCAGGTGCCGATCATCGGCATCGTGGAGAACATGAGCGGCCTGGATTGCCCGCACTGTCACCAGCACATCGAAGTCTTCCGCAAGGGCGGCGGGGAGGCCTCGGCGAAGGACATGGGCGCGCCGTTCCTCGGCCGCATCCCGCTCGATCCCGACGTGGTCCTGCAGAGCGACGCCGGCGAACCCTATGCCCTGTTCAACTCGGACACCGCGACTGCGCAGGCCTACCACGACATCGCCAACCAGGTGGAAACGTTCTGCAAGAAGAGCGGCTCGTTGATCAAGATGGGGCCGTCCCGCAAGGGCTGATCGCACATGGGGGCAGGCATGCCAGGGCTCACGTCGTTACAGGAGGCGCAGAAGATCGTGCTCGAGGCCGCGCACCCGCTCGGGCTCGAGAAGATCGGCCTGCTGGAGGTGCTGGGCCGCGTGCTGGGCGAGGATATCATCGCCGCGCGGGACAACCCGCCCTGGGACAACTCCGCGATGGACGGCTTTGCCGTCCGCCATGACGACATCAAGCAGGAACACGCCATCGGCAAGGCGGTCACGCTTGCGGTGATCGAGGATGTGCCGGCCGGCAAGATGGCCACGAAGGCCGTCGGACAGGGCCAGGCGATCCGGATCATGACGGGCGCGCCGGTGCCCAAGGGCGCCGATACCGTCCTCAAAGTCGAGGACACCGAGCATACGCCGGATTCCGTGAAGGTCTTCAAACCCGAGCCGCGCGGCTCCAACATCCGCCCGCAGGGCGAGGACGTCAAGAAGGGCGAGTGCATCATCGCCAAGGGCACGCAGATCCGCCCCGGCGAGGCCGGCATGCTGGCGATCCTGGCCAAGTCCTTCGTGTTCGTCTACCAGCGGCCGCGCGTGGCGATCCTCTCCACCGGCGACGAACTGGCCGACCTCGACGAGCGGTTCAGCGAGGAGAAGATCATCAATTCGAACAGTTGGGGCATCGCGGCGGCGGTGCAGGAGGCGGGCGGGGTGCCGTTTCTGCTCGGCATCGCCAAGGACAACCCGGCCGCGCTCAAGGAAAAGATCACGCACGGGCTGAACGCCGACATCCTGGTGCTGTCGGGCGGCGTGTCGATGGGGGATTACGATTTCACGAAGGCGGTCTTCAAGGACCTGGGCGCAGAGATGCATTTCTGGAAGCTGGCGATCCGGCCCGGCCAGCCGCTGGCCTTCGGGAAGATCCAGGGCAAACTGGCCTTTGGACTGCCGGGCAACCCCGTGTCGTCCATGGTCACGTTCGAGCAGCTCGTGCGGCCGGCCATGCTCAAGATGGGGGGCCACCGCAGCTACGGGCGTCCGGTTGTTCAGGCGCAATTCCAGGAGAAGTTCTCCAAGCGGACCGATCGCCGGCATTTCCTGCGCGGCATCCTGACC
>JBFGRH010000266.1:0-2295 GCA_041563795.1 Nitrospiraceae bacterium
CGGCCAGCTTCACGAAATCGGGGGTTGTATCGAGGTAGCTCGATGCGTACCGCCCTTCATAGAAAAGGTCCTGCCACTGGCGGACCATGCCGTGGAACCGGTTGTTGATGACGATGACCTTCACCGGCAGCTTGTTGACCACCGCCGTGGCGAGTTCCTGCGTGTTCATCTGCACGCTGCCGTCGCCGGCCACGCACAGCACGAGCTTGTCCGGGAACGCCGCCTGCGCGCCCATCGCGGCCGGGAAGCCGAACCCCATCGTCCCAAGCCCGCCGGACGTCAGCCAGCGATTCGGCTGGGCCAGCTTGAAGTACTGCGCCGTCCACATCTGGTGCTGCCCGACGTCGGTCGAGACGATCGGGTCGCGGTCCTTGGTCAGCTCGTAGAGCCGCTTGATCACGTGCTGCGGCTTGAGGGGCCCGTTCGGATCCTGCTCGTAGGCGAGCGGATGGGCCTGCTTCCATTCGTTGATCTGGTCCCACCACGGTTTCCGGAGGGTCTTCTGCTCGCCGTTCACCGTCGCGCGCAGGACCTGGATCAGCTCGCGGAGCACGGTCTTGCAGTCGCCCACGATCGGCACGTCCACGTTGACGTTCTTGCGGATCGACGTCGGGTCGATGTCGATGTGGATGACCTTGGCGTGCGGGCAGAACTCCGACACCTTGCCGGTCACGCGGTCGTCAAACCGGGCACCCACCGCGATCACGAGGTCGGAATAATGGATCGCCATGTTGGCCCAGTAGGTCCCATGCATGCCCAGCATGCCCATGGACAGCGGATGCTCGCCGGGGAACCCTCCCAGGGCCATCAGGGTGCTGTCCACCGGAAGCTGGCACATTTCGGCCAGCTCGATAACCTCCTGCGAGGCGCCCGAGAAGATCACGCCGCCGCCGATGTAGAGCACCGGCTTGCGGGACTTGGCGATCAGGTCGGCCGCCTGCTTGATCTGCCACTTGTTTCCCTCGTAGGTCGGGTTGTAGCTGCGGATCGAGACGGAAGCCGGGTACTTGAACTCGGCCTTGTTCATCGAGACGTCCTTGGGAATGTCCACGAGCACCGGGCCCGGCCGGCCCGTCGTCGCGACGTAGAACGCTTCCTTGATCGTCATCGCGAGATCGTTGACATCCTTCACGAGGAAATTGTATTTCGTGCAGGGACGGCTCAGGCCCATGTTGTCGGCTTCCTGGAACGCGTCGTTGCCGATCAGGCTGGTCGGCACCTGGCCCGAGAAGCACACGAGCGGCACGGAGTCCATGTAGGCATCGGCCAGCGCCGTGATGACGTTGGTCATGCCGGGGCCGGAGGTCACGAGCGCGACGCCGGCCTTGCCGGTCGCCTTGGCATAGCCCTCGGCCATGTGGCCGGCGCCCTGCTCATGACGGGTCAGGACAACCTGGATGTCCTTTTGCTGATGCAGCACGTCGAAAATCTTCAGGACGACGCCTCCCGGGAGGGCAAAAATCGTCTTCACGCCCTCTTTCTTGAGGCATTCCAGGAATATCTCTGCGCCGGTGAGCTTCATCGGTCACCCCTTACAGGTAAACAGAAGATTCTTTCTAGAAAACAATGGGATAGAGATGGTGATAGTAGCATCGCCCTCCGCCAGAAGTCAACTTAAACATGCCGATCAACAGGCAGGATAAAGGCATTTGGCCATGATTGAGGTCACCATCCTCTCCCGGCCTGATTGCCACCTCTGCGACGTCGTCATGCGCATCGCGCAGGAGGTCCGGTCGGAGGCCCCCTTTACGCTCACCCGCAAGAATATTGACGAAGATGCCGATCTGGCCGCCCGGTACGGCGACCGTGTGCCGGTTGTGCTGATCAATCAGGCGGAGGTTCTATCCGGAAAAATCACGGAGGGCGACTTCCGACGGGCCATCATTAATAGGGCGCGAGAGAGAGGGCCTATAAGCCGGATTCTGTCCCGCCTCAGATCGCTCTGGCGGCGGGGATGATCATTTCTCTGGGACCCGGGTTACCCCGGGCCTCATGCGACCTACCCGGGGGCCTGACTGAGCCAGCCGTTCCGAGGCTCCCATATGGTCGAGTCTCGGAGTGCCCCCCTATTTGGTCTTGCTCCAGGCGACGCTTGCCGTGCCGTCCGTGTCGCCACGAACGCGGTGGGCTCTTACCCCACCGTTTCACCCTTACCTGATCCAGGTTGCCCTGGCCATCGGCGGTTTGTTCTCTGTTGCGCTTGTGTCGGATTGCTCCGCCTGGGAGTTACCCAGCGCCCTGCCCTTGGAGTCCGGACTTTCCTCCAGCCTTGCGGCCAGCGATCATCCGGCCCTC
>JBFGRH010000267.1:0-2209 GCA_041563795.1 Nitrospiraceae bacterium
CGCCCCGATTGGGTTATGCTCAAGCCCTGCCCCGACTTCGGCGATGGGGCTTTTGCTGCTCACCGCCCTGGTGTGAGTTATTGTTGTGCGTCAGCTGCCGTGACTCATCAACCGCTGCGTCGGGTGCAGAGCACCGGTACGGAGACGCGGGGCGCGGCACAATGACTGAGCAGGAAAGGAACGCATAATGAATGACGTGACCCAACTCACCTGGCTCGTTCCAGTGCTTGTTCTCCTCGGCGTTGTGGCCGTCGGGGTGTTGTTCTCCTTCGTTCCGGTACGGCTCTGGATCGAGGCCTGGTTCTCGGGCGTGCGCATCGGGCTGGGGACCCTGGTCGGCATGCGCCTCAGGAAGGTCAGTCCGGCAGCCATCATTCGTCCACTGATTGCCGCAACGAAGGCCGGCCTTGATTTGCATGTCAACGAACTGGAAGCGCACTACTTGGCGGGTGGGAACGTCGGCCGTGTCACACAAGCGCTCATCTCGGCGGACAAGGCGGGCATCGAGCTTCAGTTCCCGATTGCGGCTGCTATCGACCTCGCCGGACGGGATGTCCTCGAGGCGGTCCAGGTCTCCGTGAATCCGAAGGTCATCGAGACACCGAAGGTTACGGCCATGGCCAAGGACGGCATTCAGTTGACGGCAGTCGCGCGCGTGACGATGCGGGCGAACATCAAGCGCCTCGTCGGTGGCGCGGGTGAGGAGACGATCCTGGCTCGGGTCGGCGAGGGGATCGTCTCGACCATCGGTTCATCGGAATCTCACAAGGCCGTGCTCGCGAACCCCGGCCACATTAGTCAAACGGTGCTCGGTAAGGGGCTGGACGCTGGCACTGCCTATGAGATTCTCTCGATCGATATCGCCGACGTGGATGTCGGCAGGAACATCGGCGCCGAGCTACAGACGGATCAGGCTGAAGCCGACAAGCGGATCGCGCAGGCCCAGGCGGAGAAGCGGCGCGCGATGGCGGTGGCAGAGGAGCAGGAGATGACGGCTAGAATTGAAGAGATGCGGGCGCAAGTGGTCCAGGCTGAGGCTGAGGTGCCGCTGGCCCTCGCTGACGCATTTCGCGCTGGGCGCCTCGTCGCAACGCGTCCCGGACGGCAGCGGGATGAACGGTGACCTGCACGGGATCACATCAAATGGATGACCGCCTACACGATCGTCTCAGGAGAAGCACTGACAGAGGCCGGTGGGCACAACAGTAGCCAGCCGTTTTCGAAGGGGGAAGTGGCGCTCATCCGTGAGGCGGTCATGAGTCCTGCTGCTCTCTTGGAATGTCCGCGGTGCGGTTCCCGCCTCGCGATTGAGGCTGTCGCGGGTGAGGTGCAAGGGGCTGGCCGGCGGATCAACACTGCGAAAGATGCAGGCGCGATCTTGTTGCCCACAGCACTGGCTCCGTGAGCACGGACGCGCACAGGTGGGCCTCGGATCGTTCACCTGGCGATGAGGCCGCGAATTGGAGCCAGCCGGAGTGAGTCCGTGAGGCACAAGCCGCAAACGCCGCAGTTCATCGCGCTCCAGACCGTGATCGCTGGCCGGTTCTCGCTGGAGCGGGAGATTGGACGTGGCGGAGGGGCCGTCGTCTATCTGGCGCGGGACGTATCCCTCAACCGGCCGGTAGCGATCAAGCTCCTGAATCCCGACGTGGCGGCCAATCAGACCATTCGCCAGCACTTCCTGCGCGAGGCTCGAACGGCTGGCCTGCTGTCTCAGCCAAACATCGTCCCCATCCACGCCGTCGAGGAGCACGGGGACATCGTGTTCTTCGTCATGGGCTACGTGGACGGCGAAACCCTCGGCCAGTGGATTATACGGAGGGGGATGCTCGAGATCGAAGAGGCGACGCGAATACTGCGCGAGGTCGCGTGGGCATTGGGGTACGCCCATGCCCGCGGGATCACGCATCGGGATGTGAAGCCGGACAACATCATGATCGAACGTGATACCGGGCGAGCCGTCGTGACCGACTTCGGCATCGCCCGGCACGTCGAAGATCCGCACGGGGGCGAGATCGTCGGCACCGCCGACTACATGAGCCCGGAACAAGCAGCGGGCCACCCCGTGGACGCCCGGAGTGACATCTACTCGCTTGGGGCGACCGCGTTCCATGCGATCACCGGCCAGCCCCCGTTTCACGCCACCACGGACCAGCAAGTGCTCATGCTGCACGAGACCCAGCCGGCTCCATCTGTGAAGGGGCTGCGA
>JBFGRH010000268.1:0-2056 GCA_041563795.1 Nitrospiraceae bacterium
CGAAATTGACCATATACAGCGCGCGCGTCACGTTATGGATACGAAAAAAGGCCTCGTAGGCCTCGGTCTTCTCCTGCGCCTCTTTAGCGGCAAAGGCCTGTTCCTGCAGGGCCATGGCCTCCGGCCTCAACCAGAGCACGATGACCCCGAAGGAGCATGCCAGGACCGTCAGCAGCACGGGCTCGACCGTCCCGATCGCGGGGACCTGCCCGGGCAACGGCTCCTGCATCCAGAATCGACACAGCGTGGCGGCGATCAGGGTCCCGATGGCACCGGCGGTCAGCTCGTTGTAGCCACCGAACGCACGCGTGAGAAGCCTCCCGCCGGTCTCGGCTCGCAAGCCCACATTGAAGACCGCCGGAATGACCGAATAGACGATGACGATTAACCCGCCGATCAGGAGAGCCAGCGCCAACAGCTCGGCGACATTCAGGATCAGGATCCAGGTGTCTCTCTGGGGCAACCGACGCACGGGCTTAGGATACTTGATGGACGATTCTGCCCCCAACCATCGTCAGGCTCACCTGGGCTTTCAGCTTCCACCCGGCGAACGGCGTATTGCGACTCTTGGATCGAAGCTTGAGAGGATCCACGGTCCAGACGGCGTTGGGGTTCACCAGTACCAGATCGGCATCGGCCCCGGGGGCTAGGGTTCCCTTCGGAAGCCCGAACACGCGCGCCGGCTCCGTCGTGAACTTGGACACTGCCGCCTCCAGCGACAGGACACCTTCGTCGACGAGGGCCCACGCCAGCGACAGCGCCGTCTCCAATCCGACGACCCCGAAGGGCGCCTCGGCAAACTCCAGTTGCTTCTCGTGGGAGGCATGCGGCGCATGATCGGTTGCAATCACGTCGATCGTCCCGTCGCGCAGTCCCTCCTTCAACGCCTGGACGTCGGTCCAGCTCCGCAGCGGCGGGTTCATCTTGGCATGTGTCTCGAATCCGCGCACGGCTTCCTCCGTGAGCGAGAAATGGTGCGGCGTCACTTCTGCCGTCACGCGGAGGCCCCGGGCCTTCGCCTCGCGGACCATGCGCACCGACTCCGCCGTACTGATATGCGCCATGTGCATGCGCGCGCCCGTCAACGCGGCCAGGGCGATGTTGCGCGCAACCATGATCTCCTCGGCGGCCCCCGGCACGCCCGGGAGCCCGAGCTCGGTCGACACGGCCCCTTCATTCATGCATCCGCCTTCCGCCAGGTGGAGGTCCTCGCAGTGGTCGACCACCGGCAGGTCGAAGGCACGCGCGTATTCCATCGCGCGGCGCATGACCTGGCTGTTCATGACGGGCTTTCCATCATCCGAGATCGCGATGCATCCCGCCTCCTTCAGCTCGCCGATCTCGGCCAGCTCCTTACCCTCCGACCCCTTGGTAATCGCGCCGATCGGAAACACGCGCGCATTGTTCGCGTGGCGGGCCTGCTCCAGGATGAACTCCGTGACTGCCTGGCTGTCGTTAACGGGACAGGTATTCGGCATGCAGCAGACGGACGTAAATCCGCCAGCGACCGCGGCCGCGGTCCCGCTCTGGATGGTTTCCTTGTACTCGAAGCCCGGCTCGCGCAGGTGCACGTGCACGTCGATCAAGCCCGGCAGGACCAGCGCCCCCTGCGCCTTGATGACCTGCGTGGGCGGTCCGCCGGAGCGAGCGCCGCGTTTGGCCTCCAGGTCGCGCCCCACGGCCACGATCTTGCCGTCCTCGACCAGCACGTCCGCCTGGCCGTTCACCCGGCCTGGATCGAGCACATGGCCGTCAGTAATCAGAATTCTCATAAACGTAAGACAGCAAAAGTCGAAATTAAAAAAGAGGCATTCATCTCTGTCACTTCTTATTTTTTCCTACGCTTATGAGCTGGCTCCGGAGAGTAGATACAAGACCGCCATCCTCACCGCGACGCCATTGGCGACCTGATCGAGGATGGCGGAAGACAAACTATCGGCGACCTCGGGCGCAATCTCCACCCCACGGTTGATCGGACCCGGATGCATGACCACCGCCCCCGGCTTGGCCAGCTTCACGCGCTCGGCCGTCAGCCCGTAGAGACGGGAGTATTCGC
>JBFGRH010000269.1:0-1974 GCA_041563795.1 Nitrospiraceae bacterium
GTCAGCGCCTCCATGTTGGTCAGCCCGGTGATACAGCCGATCGCACCCATGAGCGCCATGTTCGTGGCCAGGTCCATGCCGGCGACATCCAGCGAGATCTTGGTCGCAGGAAGGTAGTACAACCTGGCGCGGCGCTCCTCGAGCTCGCGGGCCTGGTCCTTGTCCAGCTTCATCGGACCTTCGTTGTTGATCAGCGCCACACCATCGTCCTTCAGCCCATAGTAAAACGGGTTCGTGTAGGACTTCCCGTGCGTGATGACCTGCGGGTGAAAGATAATGATAATGTGTGGAAAGGTGATTTCGCCGATCTCATAGATCGGCTCATCCGACACCCGCACATAGCTTTCGACCGGCGCCATGCGTTTCTCTGATCCGTAGAACGGCACGATGGTGCTCTCTCCGCCGGCGTTGATGACGGCCGTGCTGAGAATGTGGGAGCCGGTCACCACGCCCTGCCCCCCGACTCCGGCCATTCGAATGTTGAAGCGTTTTGCCATCGCTTCCTCCTTAGACTTCCCTGACGCCTCCAGGCTTCTTGCGCCTTGCCGTCGCGATCTTACGACTTGGGGACAGCCGTGGCGGTAGCCGGCTTCGGCAGGAACTCCTTGAACCCATACCGCTCGGCCAGGAACTGCTTCGCCTCTTCGCTGATGAACTCGGTAAACTTGTACCGGTCGTCTTCCACGGTCTTCGCGTCTTCCATGACCTTGTCGGTCGGGATGGCGTACTCGATGTTGCAGGAGGTATAGGCTTGAATGTAGGTGGGGCCCACTTCACGCGCGATGAGCACGGCCTTCTTGATGACGTTCTCCACGCGGCGCGGGTTGTTCGGCACGACGGTCGCCACGTAGGCACATCCGCAGAGCTTCGCCATATCCACCATGTCCATCTTCTCGAACTTCTTCCCCAGGGGCGCCATCTTCAGCACGGCCCCTTTGTTGGTCATGCCGCTTTCCTGTCCTCCGGTGTTCCCGTAGACCTCGTTGTCCAGCATGATGGTGGTGAACTTTTCCTTGCGGAACCAGGAGTGCAGAACCTGGGAGAAGCCGATGTCGGCGAGGCCGCCGTCACCCGCCATCACGACGACGTCCTTCGGCTTGTCGCCGAACCGCAACCGGAGGCCACGGGCGAGACCCGACGCCACGCCGTTGGTGTCGCCGTAGTTTCCGTAGACGAATGGGATCGCCGCCTGCGAAATCGCCAAGCGTCCGCAGCCAGCCGTACCGACCGTGATGGTGTCCTCCGGATTGGGAAACGCGATGATGGCCAGGCGGATGAACAGGGTCATCGCGCAACCGGCGCACATGGGGTGCTCTTCGAGAATCTCCTTGAAGGTCCCCATCTGCGATCCCGAGACCTTCTTGCCGAACGGGCCATGTTCCACCATGTCCCTGTATTCCTTGGGCATGAACTTTTCAAATCCTGGGGAGAATTTGACGTAGTCAAGACTCATGGGCTCTCCTCCCTATACGTGGCCGGCTCGCCTGTCGGCCGACCTTTCGTGATTCGTCGTGATTCGCGCGCTGGAGGTGACTGTCGCGACCGCTGCCGCTCAGGGCCACCCCTCTCACCTGAGTTCGCTTGAAAACGAGGGCCACGATCGACCGACCAAATGGCCGAAAGTTCCTCAAATTACCGCAAGTTATCGATACTTTGAAGCGTTGAGTCTAGCAGAGGATTTTTCGGCTTGTCAATTGGATTGTTGCCCTCCCGGCGCCAGATACTACGCCGGGCCGTGACAATCGCAGTCTATAATTTCCGTGAAAGTAAAGCAACTTAGCAGAAGGCCCAGGCCTCCCGGAATAAGGCCTAGGCCCAGGGGGGGGAAGTAGTCCATTGGTCCTAACAGGCGTTTCCTCCCTGTTCCTTCTTCCCGCGGCATGGACTCCCAGTGCCGAATGTGATGTCTCGGTTCCAGCAGCCCGTTGCATCGTGCAGAGCCATGCGCGGCCCGGAGCAACGGGGACTGTCAGA